>JAMOAF010000967.1 GCA_023621895.1 Planctomycetota bacterium | reverse complement strand
CGGTGGTCACGGACTGGTCGGTCGATCCCGACGACTGGGGCGAATTTCTTTGCCGGACGTTCGATCTGTGGCTCAAGACGGGCCTCGGCAGAGTCCTGGTCAACTGGTTCGAGACCTCGGTGGGCGCATGGATGAACGAGCCCGCGCAGATGTGCAATCTGGCCCCCGTCTGCGGTCGATCGCTCGTCGCCCTTGAAAAGGACGGCAGCCTCTACTCGTGCGAACGACTCGTCTACCCGGAATACCGCCTGGGCAACTTACGGGATTCCCAACTCGCCGATGTGGTGTACTCGCCGCGTCAGCGGCAGTTCGGTTTGAATAAGCGAAACTCCCTGACCGACCAGTGCAAGCGCTGCCGCTACCTCTTCGCCTGCCACGGCGAGTGCCCCAAGAACCGCTTCATCAAGTCATTAGACGGCCAGCCCGGGCACAACTACCTCTGCTCCGGCCTGAAGCGTTTCTTCGCCTATGCCGATCCCTACCTGCGCCAAATCGCCGGCCAGGTGCTGCGCCAGCGCGCGGCGCAAGTCTCAAGCGTCGTCGAGCTTCCGCTCGCCAGCCGAACCGGAAAATGAAAACCCTGTCAGGTGAACGTTTGATTGCGATGATCGACAGCCCCGGCCGGATCAACCAGACGCACGCCGACGAGGGCACGGGCGCGATTGCGACGAGCTTTGCCTATACGTGGCATTCCGGCACGTTCGAGATCGAGCAGCAGACCGTCACGCCGCCCGCCGTGCCAAGCGGCCAGAACGGCTCGGGCGCGAGCGCCGCGCGGAAAGAACGGTTCGACGACTGCGACAGGCTCGCGTGGTCGATGGATGAACTGGGGCGGGTCAGTTGCCGCCAGTGCAGCAAGACCCGGCTGGTTTCGAGCCGCGTCTACGAGTCGCGCCTCTACGAGGTCGATCCCGGCGACGGGACAGTCGGCGACTACCTCCCCAGCCGGACCTGATACGATGCCCGCGGCCAGGTGGTGAAGACGGCCACGGCAGGCGGCCTGTTCCAGAAATACGCCTACGACGGCCTTGGGCGATTGACGGCTACGTACACGAGCTTCGACCTGGACGAGACGGCCTACACCGATGCTGACGACGTGACCGGCGACACGGTGATTGAACAGACCCGCCGGGCGCCTTCGGCGCATGCGCTAGTCCACGCACGTCTTCAGTAGAATCGGTTCTCGATCCCGGTCGTGAAGGATTCGCAACCTCTCAGCTTTCAGCCGTCAGCCATCAGCACAAGAGTGCAGCACGAGCAAAATGCGGCTGACGGCTGATCGCTGACGGCTGATCGCTGACCGCTCAGACTTCCGTCCACTGCCCGGCAATCGGCACGGGGAACTGGCCCTTCTCGTCGGCCTTGACCGGCGCGGGGCTTTCGGGCGTCAGCTTGTCCAGGTAGTCGCAGTACTGGAAGTCCGACTTCATCATCTGGTCCCAGGTGACCTCCTGGTTCGTGTGGCAGGCGGCCCGGCCCATGAGCGTGGTCAAGTCGGAGTAGACGGCCCGCTTGGCTTCATTGTGGGGACGGTCGTTACGGATGTTGGCGATGAAGTGGTTCCACTCGTATTGCCAGGGGCTGAAGGCGTCGTCAACCGGTTTCCAGGCGATGTTGCCATCCTCGATCCGCTGGTCCTTGTACATCCGGACGGTCGCCGCGTGGACATTGCCCGAAAACTGGGCCGCGCACTTGGTGCCGTGGATATACGTGGCAAAGTCGCTGCGGGCGTTGTTCATCCGGCGGAAGCCGCAGAAGGCTTTCGTCCCGTCGGCGAACGTGTATTCGATCGAGTAGACGTCGAGGTTCTGCCCGCAGTCGGTGCTGTTGGGCACCCGGCCGCCCATGCCGAGGGCCGAGACGGGCCAGGCATCCTTGATCCAGCAGCACTCGTCGATCTGGTGGATCAGGTAATCGACGTAGTGGCCCGAACCGACCCAGAAGAGGTGGATTCGGCCGAACTGGAGTTGGCTCATGAGGTTGTTCGACTTGTCGCCCTGGGGGCCGAGCCCGCCGCCGCCGCCGAGGCGGTTTGCGCGGATCAGGGGGATGTCGCCCATGGCGCCATCGCGGATTTTGTCGATCAAGGCCTGGCGGGCCGGCGAGTGGCGGCACTGGACGCCGGCGAGAATCTTGACGTTCTTCTTTTCCGCCTCCTCGCCGGCGCGGAGCAGCCGCTTCAATCCGCCCGGATCGGGCGCGAACGGCTTCTCCATAAAGACGTTGATGCCTTTTTGAACGGCGTATTCCACGTGGACCGGGCGGATGTACGCCCGCGTGGTGCACATCGCCACGTCGCCGGGCCGCAAGAGGTCGATCGCCTTGCGATAGGCGTCGAACCCGAGAAACTTGCGGTCATCGGTCACGTCGATTTTGTCGCCGAACTTGTCCTTCAGCGCCCTCTGCGAGGCGTTCATCCGGCCCTCTTCCAGGTCGGCCATCGCGTAGAGCTTGACCGGCCCCGCGTCGCGGACCGAGAGTGCGTCGCCGACCGCGCCGGACCCTCGCCCGCCACACCCGATCAGCGCCAGGCGAATCGTGTTGTCTTCGGCGGCATGGGCGGTGCGGGCGACTCCGCCCAGCGCGGCCGTGCCGGCGGCAATTGCGCCGCTTGTCTTCAGGAACTGTCGACGAGTCGCGGTTGGCTTGTCGATCGGTGAACTCATAGTGGATTCCCTCGTTCAGTAAAAGGTTTGCACAAGCGGCGCCAATTCCGTGCCTCTACCCCAGCCGCTCATCGCCCGTTGTACCAGACCCTGCCCTCCGCCTGCAACCTTTTTACTGTTTCCCAAGCCGGAGCTTGGGAACGAGGGGCGAAGGGGCAGAGCGCTGCCAAGCCGGAGCTTGGGAACGAGGAAAAAAGGAAACGAGGCAGACGCCGGCCCCCGGCAGGCGTTGGGGACCGCATGGCGGTGGGTCGCCGCTGCTTGTTTGGCCGGGCCGACTCGCTCGCCTCCGGCAACTGTTTCGCATGTGTCAACCGGATGGCACGCCAGCCGCTCTGAACCACCCTACCGATCGCCGCGCTGGTCTCCGCCATCACGCGGGCATAGAATTTCAGTTCGAAAGCAACATGGCACGACATTTTCCTCATACAGGCGGTCTTTGGCGTGGCAAAAAGTCGGCAGACGATCGGCGGCGTGATCCACACCTACCAGAAGTACGACCCCAAAACGGTCCCGTCGCCGCTCGGCGAGCCGCCCGACGTGGTCTCCGGCGCCCTCGAACACATGCTGGCCTACGGGAGCACGCGCTACTTGACGGAGGAAGAACTTGCCCGGGCGGTAAAAATCGACCCGAGCCAGATTGCGGGCCTCGGCCCGAGTCTCGACTCGCTGATCGCGATGCTCCGCGAACGCCGCCGCCGAATTCTCGAAAAGTACCAGACGGACACCGTCCAGGAAGAAGCCGCGCGGGCATATCGCCAGTTTGGCCAGCATTCCCATCCGCCCGAGCCACTCAAGACCCGGTTTGAGCAGGCATTCCAGTCCGAGCAGCTCTACGACCTGGAACGTCTCTGGTATCGAACCGGCGACGAGCGGAGCCGGTTCGCGCGGCGGCTCCTCCAGTTGATCCAGCGCCTGGCCGAGAAATATCAGATCGACGAGCTCGCGGCCAAGTTCCCGTTCACTGGCAGGACGGTCCTGACGATTCCCCAGGCGCTCAACGTCAAGGAAGAGTTGGAGACGATCGACCGCCTGCTCAAGCAACTCGAGGAAGCCAAGCGCAACGCGCGGATCGGCCTGATCGATCTGGAGGAACTGGCCGAGTTTGCCGAGCCGGAGGACGTTCAGGGCCTGCGCGAAATGGCCAGGTGGATTGAAGACTATATCCGCGAACTGGCCGACCGGCAGGGGCTGGAGAAGGCCGCCGCCGGCTACCGCCTGACCCCCAAGGCCTACCGGCTGTTTCAAAGCCGGTTGCTCGAACGCATCTTCAGCCAGTTGCAGGCCTCGCGGACCGGCCGGCACCAGGGACCCGTCGTCGGCGAAGGGGCCGTCGAGATGCAGCAAACCAAACCTTACGAGTTCGGGGATTCGATCGCCAATATGGACGTCGTCGGCTCGCTCCAGAACGCGATGATCCGCCAGGGCCCTTCGCTGCCGGTGCGGCTGCGCCCCGACGACATCCTCGTCCACCGCACGCGGAATGCGCCCAAATGCGCCACGGTCGTGCTCTTGGACATGAGCGGCTCGATGCGCTACGACGGCCTGTATGTCGACGTCAAGCGGATGGGCCTGGCGCTGGAGGGGTTGATCCGCCGCGAGTATCCGGGCGATTACCTGCAATTCGTCGAGATGGCTTCGTTCGCCAAACCGCGCCAAGCCAGCGAGATTGCCGCCTTGATGCCCAAGCCCGTGACGATCCACGATCCGGTGGTCCAACTTCGAGCCGACATGAGCAACGAGAAGATCACCGAGCTGGATATCCCGCCCCATTTCACAAACATCCAGCACGGCCTGCAACTCGCGCGCCGTTTCCTCGCCGCCCAGGACACGCCCAACCGGCAGGTGATCCTGATCACCGACGGGCTGCCGACGGCCCATTTCGAAGAGCAGAACCTCTACCTGCTCTACCCGCCCCATCGCCGCACCGAAGATGCCACGATGCGCGAAGGACAGTATTGCCGCCGCGAGGGGATCACGATCAACATCTTCCTGCTGCCCACGTGGTCGCAGTCAAGCGACGACGTGCGGTTCGCCTACCGCCTGGCCGAGTCGACATCGGGCCGCGTGTTTTTTACGGCCGGCAAGGACCTTGACCGCTACGTGGTCTGGGACTACCTTAACCATCGTCGCGAGGTACTTGGCTGATATGAACACGAGCGATCAAACCGCAACCTGCCGGCGGCGATTCCTGAAGCAAGCCGCCCTCGGTGTTGCCGCCCTCGGCGCGCCTTTTTCACTGGCCGCGGCGCAAAATGACCGGAAGGCCGCCGATTCCTTCGCCTTCGGCCTGGTGGCCGATGTCCACTATGCCGACACCGAGCCCAAGGGCGGCCGCTACTACCGCGATTCGGCGGCCAAGCTCGCCGCAGCAGTGGAGGTCTTCCAGCGAGAGCATGCCGCCTTTGTCGTCGAACTGGGCGATCTGGTCAACACCGGACCGTCAAAAGCCGCCGAATTGAGCTACCTGAAGACGGTTTGCGGCATCCTCGGCCGTTATCCGGGGCCAAAGCACTTCGTGCTCGGCAATCACTGTGTCGAGAAGCTCACGAAAGCGGAGTTTCTTACGGCCTGCGGCCGCGATCCGCGGACGACCTATTACTCCTTCGACCATGGATCGCACCATTTTGTCGTCCTTGATGCCGATTTCCTCGAAGACGGCACGCCGTACGGGGCGGGCAACTTCCAGTGGACCGATAGTTGGATTCCCGCGGAGGAGCTCCGCTGGCTCGAGGCCGACCTGGCCCGGGCCGCGGGCCGCCCGACCATCGTCTTCATCCATCAGAACCTGCACAACGACGGCAATCCCCACGCCGTCAAAAACGCGCCGCAGGTTCGCAAGGTTCTCGAAGAAGCCGGCAGTGCGGTTGCGGTCTTCCAAGGCCACATGCATACCGGCGGCGGCGCCCAGATCCGCGGGGTCGCCTATCGAACGCTTCGCGCGATGGTCGAGGGGCCGGGGATCGAGAACAATGCTTTTGCCGTCGTCAGGGTGAACAAGTCCCGAATCGACTTTCAGCCGTTCGGCAAGATGCCGGACGGTTGTTAAAACCCATGCGGCGGAGATTCGGCGATCTGCCGTACTTTCGCCGCCAGCGGCGTTAAACGCGGGGCAAGCCGACAGCGGTTAACCGCCGTTCTCCGGGGGCTGATCGCCGACGACCGGCGCGCCGGCCTCGTCGGTCGAGATTTCGGGCAGGCCGAAGGTTTCGCTCCCCTCCTCGTCGAGGTGGACTTCGTCGAGCTCGGTGTCGTCGACGTTGCGGCGGAGGAGGAGATAAATGGCGGCGGCCGAAACCCAAAAGTAACTGTAGAGATAGCCGACGGCCACGAGCCGCGCGCAGTCGCACCAGAAACGGATCAACAGGTCGCCGAGCCAGCCGAGGTGGGCCGCCGGGGCGCCGTTGGAAAAATGGTAGACCAGGTGCGGCATCGGCTCGCCGACAAGGCGGAACTCGCCGCCCGAGCCCAAGCTCGTCGCCCAGAGGGTGATCGCCACCACCGCCTGGGCAACGCCGGAAACGAGGAGCCAGCCGAGCGCGCCCACGGCAGCGGCCACGGCGATGTAAAACAGGTAGTGCAAGGGGCGCTGGAAGACATAGGCGTAGGTCCGGCTAAGCGCGTCGAAGCTGTCGGTGTCCTCGGTGCCGATGGTGGCAAACATCAATGGCCAGCCGAAGAGCAGGCCGACCAGCAGCAGCGCGGAGAGGAGCCCCGCCACCAAGAGCATCGGCCAGAGCGCGCCCGCCAAAAGCACGCCGAGATTCAGCCGCATGATGATGCCCAGCAGGGCCATGCACGCGACCGCCATGAGGATTCCGATCAGCGGCATCAGGGGCGCCCAGAAATAGGCTCTCCAGCGGCGCCGGGCGTGGGCGAGGATCGCCGCCCAGTCGGAGCGCTGGCCGGCGGCCAGTTGCAGGGCGGCGTCACGCGTCACCGCCGCGCCGGCAAATGCCCAGACGAAGAGGCCCCAGAGCCCGCAGAGCAGCGAATAGGCCAGCGTGCTTGCCCGCGGATCGCCGGCGTTCATCGTGTAGATTTGCCGGAACGGGCGGCTGAGGTGTTCCCAGGAACCGAGCACCGGATTGCCGTCCCGCGCGGCAACGGACGTTTCGGACCGCGGCAGCCAGGCTCGGCCCGGGCGAAGGGGGCCCTGGAAAGAGGCGGACTCGGCGGCGGGTTCGGCGACGGACGCAAGGCTATTCCAGCAGCACCCGTTGCAATCGGCGATCTGCGCGGCGACCTTGGCGTTGGCGGAGAAGACGGTGGCGATCAGCGACCAGCCGGCCACGGTCAAGACGGCCGCCGCCGCGCACACCAGCAGCGGCCGCAGGCGAACGGAAATCCGAAAACAGCGGAACAGCAGCAGCCAGGGGAAAAGTTCCGACCAGGCTATGCTTCGCAGCGTTTCGCGATCATCCTCGATCATGGCTCGTCTCCTCTGGGATTGTCGGGGCCGATTCACACGGCGGGGCGCGAGAAAGAGCGCGCCATTCCGGCGGCGTACAGGATTGTGATGCACGGGAGAATCGCTGGTTCGCCCCGAGGCCTGGGCCAGACCGCGTAAACGCCCACCCCGCGACTGGCACCCGCACTCAGGACGGATTCCGGCATTATACGGAGTTAGCGCGGCCCTGCAATCAGCAGCGGATTGGAAGAGCTGGGGCGCGCCGCGGCGGGCTTCAGTCGTCACGGTCCGCGTCGTCCCCCTCGTCGCCGCCGGAGCGCTGTTCCGACTCGTAGGGCAGGCCATATTGCTCGTTGAGCCAGCGGAGGCGATCGATCGAGCGGCAGCGTTCGCTACAGAACGGCATGGTCGTGCTTTTTTCCGGATCGAACTGCCGGCCACAGATGGAGCAACGCATGGGGGCCATAACGGCGCCTGCCGGACGATCAGGACTCGCTCTTGGCAGTTTTCTTTTCGGTGGATTTCGGTTTGCTGTCGCTGCCGTTTTTCCTTTCAGCCTCGGCGCCCTTGCGATAGGATTCGCTGCGGTAGTCCGTCTGGTAGAATCCGGAGCCTTTGAAAACGATCGCCGCGCCCGGCCCAAACAGGCGGCGGAGTTTCAGTTCCCCGCACTCGGGGCATTTCCGCATGGCGGCCTCGGTTATCCTCTGGAACGCTTCAAACTGGTGTTCGCACGCGTCGCACACATAATCGTAGGTGGGCATTTCGGGAATCCTCGTCGTGTATGAAGGGGAATGGTCCAATCAGGTGTAATGTCTGGCACGCTGTGCTGGGGGCGAAGGGCAGCGCGCCGTCTTGGGGGCAAGTAGGCTTGCGCCGGTCGTTGAATCTCGGAGTCTGTCGCGAAGACTGGGATACTCCCGCTGAACGATTGGCGGCGCGGGGGCATCGGTCTTCACTCCTGCCGGTTGGAGCCCGCCTCGCCGGCGACCTCCTCGGACGGGCTTCCTTCCTCCGGCCCCGCGGATACGACGACCTGGCTCGGCCTCACGACCCGGTCTTCCACGCGGAACCCGGCCTGGGTGACGTAGAGGACGGTGCCGGCCGGATGGTCGGCGGACGGCATCTGCGAGATTGCCTCATGCAGATGCGGATCGAACGGCTGGTGGAGGGCATCGATTTTGAAGCAGTTGTATCGCTCGAAGACGGATTCGAGCTGCTGGCGCACCATTTGGAACCCTTCGAGCAGGGCGTCGATCTTGTCCGATTGCCCGGCGGCCTCGACGACGCGGCCCATGTTGTCCCAGATTGGCAGGAGCTCACGGATCAGCTCGACGTTGGCATAGCGCCGTTCCTCTTCGATCTGCCGGTTTGCCCGCTTGCGATAATTCTCCAATTCGGCCGCGCTCCTCAAGGCGCGGTCCTTGGCGTCGTCGAGTTCGGAGCGGAGTTGGTCGAGGTCGGCCGCCAGGGCGCTGGCAACGGAATCCATGTCGGTGATATCCTTTTCCGCCCGGATCGCTTCGCCCGCCGAAGCGCCGGTTGGGGACGGTTCCGCGCCGGCCTTCTTGCCGGGTTGGTGGTTGGGGGGTTGGGAATAATTTTTCGACACGGCTGTACCTCCAGGCGAATTCGGGGGTCAGACTTCCACAGGCTTCAGCGAAGGTAATCGCCCAAACCAGACTGGAAATACTCTTTGAGTTTTTTGAAAAACGACTTGCGTTCGGGGCTGACGTTGTTGTTCTCCAATTCGGCGAGCGCCCGCAGCAGACTCTCGTGTTCGGGGCTGAGGTGCTTGGGCACTTCGATATAGACTTGCACGAGCAGATCGCCCTTGCCGCGGTATCGCGGGTGCGGCATGCCCTGGCCGCGAACGCGGAAGACTTCGCCACTGGGCGTGCCTGCGGGGATTGCCAGTTCGTGCCTCCCTTCGAGGGTCGGAACTTCGATGGTTGCGCCGAGGGCGGCCTGGGCGTAGCTGATCGGGACCTGGCAGACGAGGTTCTCTCCGTCGCGGTGAAACAGGGGATGCTCGGCGACCTCGATGAAGCAGTAGCAGTCGCCGCGCGGGCCGCCGTTGGGACTTGCCTCGCCTTCGTTGTGGAGTCGCAGGCGGGTGTTCGTGTCGACGCCGGCGGGAATCCTGACCTCCCGCTCGACCGTCTTCACGGTCAGCCCGGAGCCGCGGCACTCGCCGCAGGGCTGGCGGATGATGCTGCCGCGTCCGCGGCAGGACGGGCAGGGGGTTTGCAGGGAGAAGATGCCGGTCGACTGGATAACCTGCCCGCGTCCACCGCAATAGTTGCATTGTTCGGGGCGACTGCCCGGCGCCGCGCCGGACCCTTTGCAGGATTGGCAGGTTTCGTGGCGTTGAAACTGGACAGTCTTGGTGGCGCCCCTGGCGGCCTCGTGAAGGTCGAGCGTGACGTGGCACTTGACGTCGGCTCCCCGGCTTGCGCGGCGGCCGCGCGAGCGGCTGCCGAACATTCCGCCGAACAGGCTGTCGCCGAAGATGTCGCCGAAAGCTTCGAAGATGTCGCCGACGTCGCGGAAGTGGGGAGCCCCGCCAGCCATCCCGTCGATCCCGGCATGGCCGTAGCGGTCGTAGCGCGCGCGCTTCTCTGAATCGCTGAGAACCTCAAAGGCCTCGGCGGCCTCCTTGAACCGCTCGACCGCCTCCTCGTCGCCGGGGTTGCGGTCGGGGTGGTATTTCATGGCCAGCTTGCGATAGGCGCCCGCGATCTCTTGTTCGGTAGCTGACCTTTCGATGCCGAGCACATCGTAATAATCGCGTTTTTGCGCCATGTTTCGAGCTGCCGTCGACCCTCGGCGGTCGGGATCGCCGCGGGCGGTTTGTCCTCACGGGACGATTTGCGTCTTGCCGCGGCGTGTTTGACGTCTGGTCGGCCAACCGGTGGCGCGTTTTCCACTCGCGGCGTCCAATCGTCCACCGGCGGATCGTGTCGTTATTCGTGAAAGCAGTGCGAAAAACGGGCCATCTCCCCGCCGAGATGGCCCGTTCATTTCGGCTGCGGGCCGCGGACCTGCAAGCCCGCCAAGGACCGAGGAATCAACAACCGTCGGCGGGCGGTTTTGAGCCACCCCGGCCGGCAGACGTTCCTGCCCGGCCGGGCGGCAGTTGATTCCTCCCCGGTCCTCGATCGGCCGGCGCCGCGGCCGCGAAAAATCAGCGAACGGCCCCCTCGACGACCTGCTTCTTCTTGTCGTCCTTGTCCAAGTCGGTGACGAGGGTCTCCGTTGTCAGCATCAAGCCGGCGATGCTCGCGGCGTTCTCCAGGGCGGTCCTGACCACCTTGAGCGGGTCGATGATCCCCGCCTTGAACATGTCGCAGTACTCGGCGGCGACGGCGTCGTAACCGGTGTTGGTTGGTTTTTCCAAGACCTCGGCGGCAATCACGGCGCCGTCGAGCCCGCAGTTCTCCGCAATCTGCTCGAGCGGCTTGGATACCACTTTCGCGATGATGTCGATGCCGATTTTCTCATCGCCGCGCGCGGTGGCACGAGCCTTCTCGACGGCCTCCCGACAGCGGAGCAGGGCCACGCCGCCGCCGGGCAGGACGCCCTCCTCGACCGCCGCCCGCGTGGCGTGCAGGGCGTCTTCCACGCGGGCCTTGGTCTGCTTCATCTCGGCCTCGGTGCTGGCGCCGACGGAGACCACGGCAACGCCGCCGGAGAGCTTGGCCAGCCGCTCCTGGTACTTTTCGCGATCGTAGTCGCTGTCCGTGGTCTCGATCTGCGTGCGGAGCTGATCGATGCGGTTCTTGATGTCGGCCTTCTTGCCGGCGCCTTCGACGATCGTGGTGGAATCCTTGTCGACCGTGATCCGCTTGGCCTGGCCGAGCTGCTCGAGGGTCAGGTTCTCGAGCTTGATGCCGAGGTCTTCGCTGATCATCGTGCCGCCGGTGAGGATCGCGATGTCGCCAAGCATGGCCTTGCGGCGGTCGCCGAATCCGGGCGCTTTGACGGCTGCGACGTTGAGCACGCCGCGGAGCTTGTTCACAACCAGCATCGTCAGGGCTTCGCCCTCGATGTCCTCGGCGATGATCAGCAGCGCGCGGCCCGTCTGGCCGACCTTTTCGAGAATCGGGATCAGGTCGCGGATGTTGCTGATCTTCTTCTCGTGGATGAGGATCAGCGCGTTTTCGAGCTGGCAGTCCATCTCCGGCGTGCGGTTGATGAAATACGGGGAGAGGTAGCCCTTGTCGAACTGCATCCCCTCGACGATCTCGTAGGTCGTCTCGGCGGTCTTGCCCTCCTCGACGGTGATCACGCCGTCCTTGCCGACCTTCGCCATCGCCTCGGCGAGCAGTTGCCCGATCGCCTTGTCGTTGTTGGCGCTGATCGCGCCGACATTGGCGATCTCCTCCTGCTTGGTAACGATCTTCCGCATCGAGATCAGGTGCTCGATGGCCGCGTCGACGCCGCGCTCGATGCCGCGGCGAATGGCCGCCGGATTGCTGCCGGCAATCACGTTGCGCAGACCCTCCTTGTAAATGGCTCGGGCCAGGACGGTGGCCGTGGTGGTCCCGTCGCCGGCAACGTCGGAGGTTTTCGAAGCCACTTCGTTGACGAGCTTGGCGCCCATGTTCTCGAAGCGATCCTCAAGCTCGATCTCCTTGCTGACGGTGACGCCGTCCTTAGTGACCGTGGGGCCGCCGAACGACTTGTCGAGAATCACGTTTCGCCCCGTCGGGCCCATGGTGATCGCGACCGCATCGGCCAGCTTTTCAACGCCCTGGAGAATTCTCCTCCGGGCTTGATCATCAAAAAGAAGTTGCTTTGCCACGATGGCGGTTCCTTATACGTCTGACTGTTTCGGGAAACGTAGCCGACGGCCGGTGCAGGCCGGACTACTTCACAACCTTGGCCAACACGTCGCTCTCGCGAAGAATCTTGACTTCGCGGCCATCGATCTCGATGTCGCTGCCATAATACTTGCCGTAGATCACCTCGCCGCAACCGGCGACCGACAGCTCCCCGCGCTCGCCGCTGTCCAGCAGCTTGCCCGGCCCGACCGCCAAGACAACGCCGCGCTGGGGCTTTTCCTTAGCCGTGTCGGGAAGCACGATCCCTCCGGCCGTCTTCTCTTCGGCGGCGACCGGCTCGACAACAATGCGATCGTCCAGGGGATTGAGATTGATGTCCTTTGCCATGGTTTCAGTCCTCATATGGTTTGTTGAGTATTGTTGTGTTCTTGTCGATTCGACCAGACTGGAGACGGCGCCTGGAGACACGCCAGGCGATTACATCCCCATGCCGCCCATGCCGCCCATGCCGCCCATGCCTCCCATCCCGTCCATGCCTCCGCCCGGAGGTGGGCCGGCCGGCTCTTCCTTCGGAATGTTGGTGACCAGGCACGAAGTGGTCAACAGCAAGGTCGCCACGCTGGCGGCGTTTTGGAGGGCCGTGCGGACAACCTTGGCCGGGTCGATGATCCCGGCTTCCAGCATATCGCCGTAGGCGTCCTTGTCGGCGTCGTACCCGTCATTCTTCTTCATGCGGCGGACGCGGCTGACGACGACCGACCCTTCAACGCCCGCGTTTTGAGCGATCGCCCGCATCGGAGCTTCCAGAACCTTCTTGACGATCTGGGCCCCCAGCGCTTCATCGCCGCTGAGCTCGAGCTTCTCGACGGCCTTCTCGCTCCGCAGCAGCGCCACGCCGCCGCCGGGAACGATGCCTTCCTGGAGCGCGGCTGCCGTGGCGGCTCGGGCATCCTCCAGCAAGGCCTTCCGCTCCTTCATCTCCGTCTCCGTCGCGGCCCCGCAATGGATCTGGGCGACACCGCCGGCAAGCTTCGCCAACCGCTCCTGGAGTTTCTCGCGGTCGTAGTCGCTGGTGGTCGTCTCGATCTCGGCCCGAATCTGGTTTGCCCGGCCCTCGATCGCCTCTTTTGTTCCGCCGCCGCCGACAATCGTCGTCTCGTCCGCGGTGACCACCACCTTCTTGGCCGTTCCCAGATCGCTGATCTTGACGGCTTCCAGCGAAACCCCAAGATCCTTGAGGATCGCCTGGCCGCCGGTGAGGATGGCAATGTCGCCCATCATTGCTTTTCGCCGATCACCATAGCCCGGCGCCTTGACCGCGCAGACGTTCAAGATGCCGCGCATCTTGTTGACCACGAGCGTCGCCAAGGCTTCGCCCTCGACGTCTTCGGCAATCACCAGCAATGGCCTGTTCGCCTTGCTGACGGCCTCCAGCAAGGGCACCAGGTTCTTAGCGCTGGAAATCTTCTCCTCGTGAACCAGGACGAGGCACTTTTCCAACTCGACCGTCTGGTTG
>JAMOAF010000406.1 GCA_023621895.1 Planctomycetota bacterium | reverse complement strand
GCAGCCTCATGATCGGCGGCGGCTGACCAACCGATTGCTCGACGAATATCCCGCGTAATTCACGAGTTGGCCTCGCTTACGCGTCGGGTTAAGTTCCTGGCGAGGTAATTTTCCGGCAGGTCAAACCCTGGTATCTTCCTTTGACCGCCGCCGCGAGTACAATCACCGTATTCCGGCGTTCCTGCGAACTTTTGTGGGGGCAGAATCACGGCAGAAGGGGGAACCAAAAATGCCGATGGTTGTCGAATGCCACTGCTGTAGGAAACGGTTCAAAGCGGGGGACCAACTGGCGGGCAAACGCGTCAAGTGTCCGGGGTGCCAGGCGGTGCTGACGATTCCAGCGCTCGGCTCGGCCGCGATGCCGAACAGCGCCGAGCCGAACCCATTCGCCGCGCCTCGGCCGCGGCAGGCCGCCGCGCCGCCTGCCGCCCAACCGGCTCCCGGCGCCGGTTCAGTCTCCGACATACTTGATGATGAAATCCCCTTGCGGCGGGAGACTGGGCCGGCCATCGCGCCCGCCGCGGCGCCGCAGACCCCGCGCGACTGTCCCGGTTGCGGCGCGGCTGTCGCCCCGAGCGCCGTGCTCTGCGTCAACTGTGGTTACGATTTCCGCTCGAAAATAAAGCGCGGACTCCAGAAAGAGACCGGCGAGGCGCCCGCGGGCGGGCTGAAGAAGAAGCGCCGGGCTCGATCGGGCGAAATGTCGCAGTGGCTGCAACTTGCCCGGGGCTGCCTGGTGAGTTTCATCGGCGCCATGATGGGCGCGTTCGTCTGGTACATCGTCGCCATGTTCACCCACTCCGAATGGGGCCTGATTGCCTGGGGGCTCGGCGGCCTGGCCGGCGTCGGCATGGCGGTCGGCTATGGTCACGAGGAGGCGCTGGGTGGAATCTGCGCAGCCGCGATCGCGCTGGTGGCGATCGTGATCGCCAAGGCGGCGATCTTCATCTCGATCTTGTTCCCCGCGATCAACGCGCTGGCCGAGATGTCCGCCAAGGAGATGGCGCCCGAGGGCGTGGCCGTCGAAGAAGTCGTGGACGAGGGGGAGCCGCTGGCAGGGACGCCTGATGGATCGGGCCAGAGCACTGACGCGGCGGCAGCGCCCGGCGAGGAAATGGCCGGCGAAGCGGCTGCCGATGAAGAGCCGATGGCGGAAGAGTCTCTCGAAGAGGAAACGGAGGTTGGCGCGGCCGATCTGGCCGGGGCGGGCGCGGCCTTCGGCGTGCTGTTTTTCACCACGATGTTCAGCCTGTTCGACATCGTCGCGATCATCCTCGCCTGCGCCACGGCCTTCAAGGTGGCTTCGAGCGTGGGGCTTGGAGATTGAGGCGGAGATGGCGCAAGCTCGGCGGCGGCGGGCTTGCGCGCTGTGACCGCAAGAGAGCGCGCGGCTATTGCGCGCCCGCCGGCCGATGGCGTTCCGCTTACTGGCCCTGTTCGACGGCGATTTCCAGCCACGCGGTCCCGTTGCTGTACTCCAGAGCGCCGCTCGTGCGGTTGTAGCGGATCATGCCGGCGGTCGTGGGCGCGGGGGCCGACTCGACGCGGCCCACCTGGACGCCGCCGACGGCCACCAGGTTGCCGAAGACTTCGGCGTTGCCGGAGGCGGCGAGGTTTCCGATCAACGCAAGGTTCCCCTCGACGCGCAGATCGTGTTGGAATCGGGCGGACTCCGGAAAATCCTTGTGGTCGTGTTCAGCGAGTGCGAAATCGGTCGGCGCCAGGTTGCCCAGAAAGGCCGCGTTGCCCGAGGTGGCCGCCTTCTTGGCCTCTCCCACCGGCAGCTTGCCCGACAGAATCGCCGACAGGGTTTCGCCCGCGCCGGCCTGGCCGTCGATTCCGTCTTGGCCGGCGTCGCGGAGAACGAACTGTGCGGCCTCATGCCCGTCCAGCCGGCCGGCATTCTGCGCGTACTGCGCCCGCAACGCCAGCTCATCGCCGCGAACGAGAATATCGGCGACCACCGTCTGGAGGTCCTTCAGGTCGGCTTCCGAGATCGAGGATCCGGTTTCCTTGATGGCCGCCAGGTCGGCTCGCAACTGGGCGATCTCCGCAAGAACGCTCGCAGTCTGAATCGGCGGCGCGGCGTACTTCTCCTGGGCGACCAGGTAGCCCACCGCCAGACCAATCGCAAGACCTAGAATCAGGGCCGCCCAGAAATAGCCGCGGGAAGCAGAAGCCATAACGCTTTCCTTTGCATGACGAGGGCGAGTCCGGCCGGACTGCCAAGATTCACGGCGACTGACCCGATTGTCGCAAGTCTCGCCGCCGCTCGACATCAGAAGCGCGAGTGCACGAAGCGGAGCCCGCCGCAAATGGCAATCTCAACTGGATATTATTGAGTTTACCACGCTGCGCCTGTCAAGACGGAGAAAAATCCGGTCTGGGGGTCAACGCCTGACACTTGACAGACAGCTTGTCAGAGACATCAACGGTCGAGCAAGCTGCGGTTCTTCCTTCGTCGGAATTTGCAGTCTTTGTATCACGCGATACACACCGCTCCCGTTCGCGATAGCCGAACCGCCGCGCGGCGTCGGTCATCCGCCGGCCGGCGTGGCGCATGTGAAGCCAGATGTCGATGCGATGACGACACGGAATCGCTGCACGGCCTCTTTAAGAGTCTCCAGGAAACGATTCCGATGATCGCCCACTGCGGCAAATATCTCGGCGCTTGTTGCCACGCGCAGTCACGTGGCAAGCGGCGCTCTGGGATTCGATGCGCATGGGCGTGGCTATGAGGTTTGTCCGGCAAACGGCCGAG
>JAMOAF010000329.1 GCA_023621895.1 Planctomycetota bacterium | reverse complement strand
CGCAAACCGTCGTGCTCCAACTCGACGATCAACGTCCGGATCGTTCTGGTTGAGCTCCGCGAAATTGTGAACACGTGGCGGAGCGGCAACTCGAACTCTCGAAAGGTCAGTTTCATCCCTCGTCCTCCAACGGCCGTCACGCGCCCCTCATCCTTCCCATCTCCTGTTGAAGCTGCAACACCGCGTCGGCGAGCCGGTCCGCCCCATGGCGGTAGACGTCGCAGGCCGGCAGGCCGGTCCGCCGGGTGACCTCCTCGCATTCGGCGGTCACCTGTTCGTCGCGGAAGGGGCGCCCGTTGACCGCCACGCCGATCACGCGGCAGGGGTGCATGATCGAAGCGGACGATTCGTAGCACTCGATGAGTTTTTCGAGTGACGGGAGGGCGACCTGCGGCATGCCGTCGATGCACTTCCGGCCCATTTCGTAGCAGGCGATCAGCCCGTGGGGAATGCACCCGTGGAGCAGCCCGAGCGTCACGCAGGAGTAAGACGGGTGATATAGGCTTCCCTGGCCCTCGATCACGATCACGTCATGGTGCTGGTTCTTGAGAACCAGCTTCTCCGCCGCGCCGTTGAGGAAATCGCAGATCACGCGGTCGACCGGGCAACCGTCGCCTTCGATCATGATTCCGGTCTGGCCCGTGGCGACAAACTTGGCGTCGGTTCCCCGGCGTTTCAGGGCTTCGACCACTTCGACCGCCGCAACCATCTTGCCGCAACTACAGTCGTTGGCCACCGTCTGGATTCGCAGACACTCCTGGCGGAAACCCTCTCGCCGGGCGACGTCGGTCTCGTTGTTGTCTCGGACGTCGATGAGCTGCACGCCGGCACGGCGCGCGGCTTCGGCAAACTCGGCGTCGTCTTTGAGCAGATCGTGCAGGCCGGAGACGACGTTCATCCCCCGGCCAATCGCTTCGAGCAGAATCCCCCGCCAAGCTTTCGGAATCTTGCCCCCGGCGGGCGCAATGCCGATCAGCAGCGTGTTGGCCCCGGGCGCCTCGGCCAGCGTGGCGACCACCGGGATGTCCCCCCCCACGCCGACGAGCTCCTGGCAGGTCTTGCCGGCCGCCTGGCGGTCGAGAACCGCCGCCACCTCAGCGGGGCGGTAACGAATCAGGTTGATTGCCGTTTTGGCGGTGTGTGGGTTCGTGTGTCCATCGGTCAAAATGACCATCTTGCGCGGTGCGTCTCTCATAAATGGCGGCATATCCGTGGCGACAGGGGAAGGAGCAAGCGTTTCCCCACGATGGGGAACGATGAAGCATCATACCGGTTGGGCGGCGTGTTGAGAAGTTGACGGCTCAACGCCGGCAAACGAGCGCCTGCCATCGGAGAGACCGGGCTACAAGCCGCCCCTTACACCATGATCGCGGCGAGTTGCCCGCCGGCTGCTTCGACCGTTTGCGCGTCAACCCGCTCGAGGTTTCCGCCAGCGCCGGCGAGCAAGGCGAGATCGGCCAACTGGCGGATTCTTCGCGGCGAGCCGCCGCCGAGCTCGTGCATCTTGCGGATTGCCTCGTCGGCGAACACCCACGCGCCGCCGCCCGCCCGCTCCAGCGAGCGGCTCAAGAAGGCCTCGGTGTCGCGACGTTCCCAGGCCGGAATGTCGATCCGCAGTTCCGCCAGGTCGAGCAGCGTGCGGCCGATCCGGCCGATCCGCTCGGTCTGCCCGGCGAGAATCAATGTCAGCCGCGAGTCGGCCGTCAGGTCGTATTTGGCCAGCCGGGCAACCTGGGTGAGAATCTCCGCCCCCGCCAGGTCGGCATCGTCCAGGAGCAGCACCGTTTCCAGCTTCTGGTACCGGTGCTCGCGGAGGCGGCGCTCCAAGGATTGCCAGATCCGCCACTCGGGCGCACCTGGGGCCACGCGGATCCGCAACTGATCGGCAATCGCCGCCACCAGGCCGGCTGTATCCAGGCCGATCAGGCTTAGCTTGGCCACCGGCCGACCCCAACGGCGAATCCGCTCGGCGAAAACCTCGAACAAGAGCGATTTGCCGCAGCCGCTTGGCCCCAGCAAGAGGCCGCAGCGACGGCCCTCTTCCACCAGGAAATGCATTCGCGCCAATGCTTCCTCGTGGCCAGCGCTTTCGAAGAAGTAGCAGGGGTCGAGCCCCGGCCCGAACGGCATTTGGATCAGACCCCAGTGTGACGCATACATGGTCGGATGCCCTCAACGGGAAAATTCGCCCCATGGGGACTGCCCCACCGGGCCGCGAGGGTCGGTGTGATCCCCTTGAACGATCACATTTCGTGTCGTTTCTCTATTCGGTACAATGCGACTGAGGACTTTATTCAGAATTTTCCGCAAAAACGGCAAGACCGATGGCGAACCGTTTTTTTTCCGATAGACCGATCTTGGGCGCCGCGGTCCGCCTCGGGGGCGCTGAAGCCCACCACCTGCTCCACGTGATGCGCGCAAGAACCGGCAGCCCGGTGGTCCTGTTTGACGGCTCCGGCGACGAGTTCACGGCGGAAATCACCGAGCTTGGCCGAAGCGAGGCGGTCCTTGCCATTACCGGCCGGACGACGGTCGACCGGGAGCTGCCATTTCAACTGGTGCTCGCCGTGGCCCTGCCCAAAGGCGACCGGCAACGGTGGCTGGTCGAGAAGGCCGTGGAACTCGGCGTCAGCCGGCTAGTGCCCCTGGTGACCGAGCGCGGAGTGGCCCAGCCCAGGGAAAGCGCGATCCAGCGTCTACAGCGCGCGGGAATCGAGGCCTCGAAACAGTCGGGCCGGAACCGGCTGATGGAGATCGGCGCCGC
>JAMOAF010000533.1 GCA_023621895.1 Planctomycetota bacterium | reverse complement strand
GCTTGGGAACCAGAGAGAATTGCCGGCCCGCTCCTCCGTTACTTCGTGGCCGTGCGTGTCCGCTCGGCCACTGAGGGTTTCGGCCGCTCCGGCCCGATGGCCAGTGCGACCCAGCCGTTTTCCATGAGCAACTGCGTGATTTCCAGACCCGCGAGCCGCGAGTCGGCCGGGAGGCTGTCCGGCACGATCGGCCAGACCCGGTCTTTCGAGAAGGTCTTGCTGAAAATGCCTCGCAGCGTGATCTGCGAGCCGGCGCGGATGCGCCCGGAAAGCTCGACAACGCCGTCGCGAACCAGGTGCGCCGACCGCTCGGTGACCACGGGGCGGTAATAGGCGCGGACGCGGAAGTCGGTCCACTCGTGGGGCGACTTTGCGAGCCGCTTGATCGCCAGCGAGATCGCCAATCGCCCGTCTTCAAGATCGACCCGGACGGCGTCCTGCGGGTCGAAGGTGATCACCACGTCGTCGTTCTCCGCGGTCTGCTGGAGCAGTTCAGGCCGGTGGAAGCGCTCGCCGATCCGGTCGCGCAACTGCTTGATCGAAAGCGTCTGGCCGTTCAACCGGAGCCGCTCGATGACGTTGTTCACTGCCGATTGGTGAAGCTGAAAACTCAACACGCTGTCGGCCGGCGCCCAGGGGCGGGGGGTATGGCTGCCCAATTGACTCGGTCCGGCAAGCTGAAGCTGCATCGTCATCCGCTCCCGGGTCGTCTCGGCTTGCGTTACGATCGGGCGGAGCGACATCGCGGCGAGCGGGTCGAGGGCCCGGTCCTTCAGCCGTTGGTTCAACTCTCCCAGGCGCGCGTCCACCTCTTCGTCGATCTGCTCTTTCGCCTGGGCATACACCTTTTGCTCTACCTCCCGGCGAATCTGCGGCCGGTTCTTCTCGTGCTGGTTTCGCGCCAGGTCGTGGACCACCGGGCCAAGCAGCGGGATCAGGTCGAACGTCGTGCGGATTTGCCGCAACCGCGTCCGGTTGTCCACTTCGACCTCCGCCGGCTGAAACTCGATCCCCCTCGGCGTCAGTTCGAGCTCTTTCGCCGCCAGGTAGGCCGATTGGCTATCGCTGAAGAACGTGGCCGGGCCGGCTGTCGACGAAGTCGATGAGTCGACCAGCCCGTCGACGTTCAGCGCCGCACGAAGCCTCTCCGGGTCGGGGATCAACACCAGGCTGATATGGGCGCTGGTCAGGCTGCGGCCGCGCACCGGGTGCCCCATCACCGAGTCGCGAACCCACTGGTACTCCGGTTTCCGATCGGGCATCATCTGATTCAGCAGGTAACCGGTCACCGCAATGCGGACGTTCGGAGCGCAGTAGACTTCCGCGATGCATTCGGCCAGCCGCGCATAGGGGGGATGCGTCGACAGGGCCAGCCGCAGCCGCTCGGCCGCCAAGCGCTCGCCCGCGCCCGCCGACCATGTCCGCTCGAACGCTTCGACGCTCTCGACGATCGTTGCCGCACGGACTCGCTCGGTCGCCATCTCGTGAAGGCATTGCCGCAGTTCGGTCAACGGCTCCGAGCGGACGAACGAAAGCTGGTCCGCGGACAGATTGGCCGCATGGAGCTTCAAGAGAACGGTGCAGGCCAATTGCCGCTCCTCGCCGGACCACTCGGGCGCGTTCCTCGACGCCGCGACCATCAGTTGGTCAAGCTGCAAAAACCGCCGCCACGCGACACCGTTCGCATTGGTCGCCAGCATCGACAGGGTGTCTCGAATCTGCGCCTGGCAGCGGGCGCGCTCAGTCGGCGCCGGCTGATACCCGTCTTCGATCGCCTCGGCGAGTCTCCTCCAAACCAGAATCCGGCGGTCGATCATCTCGCACGCGTTCTGGAGCGGTTTTTCAAGCGGCGTGTCCTTCACTTTGCCGCTCAGCGACCGGCCTTCCCGAGCCAAAAGTTCGAGCCCCTCGATTGTCTTTTTGACGCCGGGCGACTCCGCGGCCAGGCCGGCGGCCGCGACGCGCACTTCGCGTGCCATCGCCCGCGCCCATTGGCCGATGCCGCACTCCCAACCGAGCGGCTCCAACAACGCGGCAATCGAGGCCGGCTCCGCCGAAGGTGAATCCGGGCCGAGCCAATCGCGCCCCTTGGGAATCGCCGCGGCCATCGCGCCAATCGCGCGCGGCTCGATCGGCGAGGCGCCCGGAACGTCGCCCATGCCGCGATCATCGCTCGGTCGCTCGGTGACCGCCGCAACCGCCTCGGCGGGCGATTCCGCAACCGGCGGGACTTCCGCTTTGGATGCCGGCAACGGCGACCTGCTCGAGTTGCCCGGTCCATCCAGCACCGCCGCCACGCGCGGACTCGGCACGGCCATCACCAAGCCGCCGGATTTATCGACCGCCCGGGGCTCTTGGGCAGCCGCCGCGCCTTTGGCCGCGGCAAACAGATCGGTGAGTGTTCGATCCACGGCCTTCGGTGTCGGCAGACGTTCCTGGAGAAAACTCTGCGAAAACTCGGTCGCCAAATCCTGATTTGGTGCGGGGATGCCGTTTGTTCGGACCGTTTTCTCCCATGCCCGAGGCGCAGCGGCACTCAGGATGAACAGGACGGTCAGGATGCACAGAAACGGCCAGGTTGGCTCTTTAGGGTGCCGGCTCATCGTCTCCCTTTCCAGACAGCCCCTGTCGCATGGAAACACGCATTGGTTAAGATCGGGTATTTGGGTCAGTTGAGTAAAAGCTGATTTGACAGAAATGCCATCTGTAGGCCGTGTGGGTCCCGGTGGACCGCCCTACAGGCCGTTGGGTGGTGCAGAGCGGGCCAATC
>JAMOAF010001072.1 GCA_023621895.1 Planctomycetota bacterium | reverse complement strand
TCGTGCTGAAGGCGATTTCCAAGTCGCCGGAGGCTCGCTACCAGTCGGCCCAGGAGTTTGCCGACGACCTGCGGCGATTCCTCGACGGGAAGCCGGCGCTGGCCAGGCGGCCAACGCTGCTGGATCACGCGGGCAAGTGGACGCGGCGGCACGCGAAGCTCGTCGCCGCCGGCGCGTGCGCCGCCGCCGCGCTGGCCATCGTGCTGGCTGCCAGCACGATGATGATCGCCGCCGCTCACGGACGCACGAAGGCGGCCTTGGAGGAGTCGGAAAGGAACCGCGCCAGGGCGGAAACCCATTTCCGCCAGGCGCGGGAAGTGGTCGACCGGTTCGGCGCGCGGCTCGCCGAGCAATTGGCCGGCGTCCCCGGGGCGGAAACGGTCCGGTCCGAGTTGCTCCGCGACACCCTTGACTACTATCGCGCGTTTGCCGAATATGCCGGCGGCGACGAGACGCTGCGGGCCGACCTGGCCTTCACCTACTTCAAGGCCGGCAAGATCACCGAGCGGATTGGCAGCCGCGCCGGCGCCCTGGACGAATACCGCAAGGCGCAGGCGGCGCTGGAGGACCTCGCGCGGAGCGATCCGCGGAGCGAGCGGTTTCGCGCGGAACTCGCCCTCTGCCACAACGATATCGGCCTGCTGCTGGGCGCCGAGGGAAAGGTCGCCGAGGCGATCGGCGCCCTGGAAACCGCTGTCGCAATCCAGCGGGAACTTGTCGCCCGGCGGCCGCAAAGCCCGCGGCTTCGCGGCGACCTGGCACTGACCCTCGGCAACCTGGGATTGATCGGCCACCAGGCGGGCGACCTGGCGGAAGCCGAAACCCGCTTCCGCGAGGCCGTGGAAATCCAGCAAGCGCTCGTCGACGAAAACCCGGATGAATTGAGATTCCAGAGCGCCCTGGCCGTGACATGCAACAACCTGAGCTTCGTCTATCGGGGTTCGGACGCCGGACGGGCGGTGGAAGCCTGCCAGACGGCGCTGAAGATCCAGCAGCGGCTCGTGGAAGCGGCGCCCGCGGCGATCGACTACCAGGGCGATCTGGCCCTTTCCTACAACAACCTGGGCACCCTTCACGGCGAGCGCGGAGACACCAAGGCGGCGATCGAAGCATACCGCCGAGCGGCGGAGATTCGGCGGCAGCTCGTTCGCAAGGCCCCCTCGGTGATTCGATTTCGGGCGGATGTCGCCGTGAGCTGCAACAACCTGGGCCGGCTCTATTCGGAGGCCGGCGACCAGGAGGCGGCGCGCGGCCCGCTCGATGAAGCGATCGGGTTGTTCGAACAGCTTGTGAGCGACTATCCCGGAGAGTTGAACTACCGCAGTTGCCTCGGCGGAGCGCTCAATAATCGCGCGATGGCGAGCGAACGACTCGGCCACCTCGCGGCGGCGGAGGCTGACTTCCGCGCGGCGATTGAACACCAACGTCTGGCCTTCGAGGGGGCTCCGGAAATCGCCCGCTTCCGCCAGTTTCTCAGCAATCACTATTGGAACTTGGGCCAGTTCCTCAAGCGCCAGGGTCGCGCCCGGGAGGCCCTCGAGATCGCCCTGGAGCGGAAGCGGCTCTGGCTGGGCGACGCCGAGCGGTTGTTCGGCGTGGCCGTCGAATTGGCGGCCGCGGCGGCCGCCGAAGGGGGCGAACAGGTTGAGCCGGACCCGCGGCAGAGCGCCGAGTGGGCCGACCAGGTCGTGCTCGCCTTAGAGGAGGCGGTGGCAGCCGGCTTCGGCGACGCTGGACGCGTGCGCAGCCAGCCGGAGTTCGATCTGGTCCGCGGGCATCCCCGGTTCAAGCAGATTCTCGAAGCAATCGATTCCGGTATCGAATCGGCCGGCGCCGAGGGCAGAGCGGGCCAGCAGATGGCTTCGACCAACAAGCAGGCGACATCATGATGCAAGCACTGATTCAGTGGGTGGCGTCCGAGCGGCGGCGAAACGTTCGCCGGGCGGCAAGCGGTCCCGCGGTTTTTCGGCGCCTGGCGATCGAGGCGGTGGAAGACCGGCTGCTGCTCTCGGCCACGGCCGGAGTTACCGCATCTGAAGGTGGGACCGTCTTCCTCGGCAGTCTTGCCCCCGGACTTGCCCCGGGATCGACCCGGTTGGTTGAGCTGGATGGCCGACTGGTGATCGTGTTCAATTCCAACGGTTGCCTGGTGGTCTCCGGCGAGTTCTCCGCCTGCGAGCCGGCCGGTGGCGGCCTGGCAGGAGAAATCGAGGCGCGAGCCGCCGCCTCCCCGGACAAGTCCGAGGCCCGGTTTGGCCCCGCGAGGCCGGAGCTCGTCCAATTCGCCCTCGGGGAGTTTGGCTCCGGCCCCGCCGAGGGCGGCATGGTCGACGTGGCGCGGATCGCCAGCGAGAAGGTTTACGCCGATGCAAGCCGGCTCGCCGCGACGCCGGGCGAGCGCGCCGCGCCGCGCCGACCGGCGGCTGGGGGAATCGCCGCGGACGGTTTACAAGAGGGCGCGGCGGGGCAACTTGCTCCAAGCCGGCTGGAAGCGGCGGTCTCCAAAGGAATCCATGGATCGCTGGGGAGCCTGGAGGCCTTTGACCTGGCTCTGCGGCAGGAGACCGGACTGGAGCGGCCCGCATCGTCCGGCGAATCGGACTCGCGCCTAGAGCGAAATACGGATGCTTTGCCGGTCGACGACGCCACCACGCCAGAGTGGATCGCGGCCGTCAGTCTGGCGGACCAGGCGCATCGCTGGAATTCCGTTGACCATTTCCCCCGCGTCGAGGACGCTCCTCGGCAGGAAAACGGTCCCGCCCACCAGCTCCCG
>JAMOAF010000440.1 GCA_023621895.1 Planctomycetota bacterium | reverse complement strand
GCCAGGGACATCATCCTGTTTTACGTCTTCTTCGAGGCGACGCTGATCCCGCTGTTCTTCCTGATCGGCGTTTGGGGAAGCAGCGAGCGGCGTTATGCGGCGATCAAGTTCTTCCTGTTCACCTTGGCCGGGAGCCTGCTGACGTTCCTCGGGCTGCTGGCGATCGTCTGGTGGAACTACAGCCAGTCGCGGGTGATGACGTTCTCGATCTGGGAGCTGACAAGCGGCCTGATGCGACGCCCGATGCCCGTTCCGCTCCAACTGACCGTCTTCCTGGCCTTGTTCGCCGGTTTTGCCGTCAAA
The DNA here is from genome assembly GCA_023621895.1 of Planctomycetota bacterium. Classification (GTDB taxonomy): domain Bacteria; phylum Planctomycetota; class Planctomycetia; order Pirellulales; family Thermoguttaceae; genus JAAYCB01. Next base: position 2,474 of record JAMOAF010000440.1, on the reverse strand, counting down.
GTTCCCCTGTTTCCACTCCACACCTGGCTGCCCCTGGCGCACGTCGAAGCCCCCACGGCCGGCAGCGTCGTGCTGGCGGGCATTCTGCTGAAGATCGGGGGATACGGGTTCGTCCGCTTCAGCCTGCCGATGTTGCCGGAGGCGACCGCGCTGTTGATGCCGTGGCTCGTCGGGCTGTCAGCGGCGGGAATCATTTACGGCGCGCTGGTGGCCCTGGCCCAGGCCGACATCAAGCGCCTGGTCGCTTATTCCAGCGTGAGCCATCTCGGCTTCTGCATGCTCGGCATCTTTGCCGCCAACCGCCTGGGAATTCAAGGCGGCGTCCTGCAAATGGTCAACCACGGCTTGTCGACCGGTGGGCTGTTCGCCTTGGTCGGCATGTTGTATGAACGCTACCACACGCGGGAGATCAAAGCTTACGGCGGCATCGCCCGGCGGCTGCCGGTCCTGGCGTTCTTCATGCTGCTGATGACGCTCTCCAGCATCGGGCTGCCCGGCCTGAACGGCTTCGCCGGAGAGTTCCTGCTGCTGGTCGGCATGTTCCAGCGGGCGTGGGCCGGTTCGATCGGTCCGCTCGCGCTTTACCGGGCGGCGTCCGTGCTGGCGGTCTTCGGGGTGGTGCTCGGGGCGTGGTACATGCTGTGGCTCGTCGAGCGAGTCTTTTTCGGGCCGCTCCGCGAGCCGGCGGTCGAGCACGGTCAGCCGTCGCCGCCGATCCGCGACCTGTCGGCGCGCGAGGTGGCCGGACTGGTTCCACTGGTCGTGTTCATCGTCTGGATCGGACTGCAACCCTCGTTTTTCCTCAACCGGATGGGGCCGGCCCTCGATCGTCTCACGGCCGCGGCGGTCCGGGCGGCCGATCGGGGCGGTCCGGCCGGCGGCGATCGTTTCGCCGAGACATCGATCGCGAAAGGAGACCTTGGCGGTGTCGAGTGAAGCGTTGTGGCAACTCGGTCCAGAGACGCTCGTCGCGCTTGCAGCCGTGGTCGTCTACGTCGCCGGCGCGTTCGGCGCGCCGCGCGCGTCGTGGTCCTGGGTCGGCCTTGGCGGTCTCGGCGCCGCTGCCCTGTGTCTTGCCTCGACCGCGCCGCAAGCTGCCGAGCCGCTGCGGATCGACGGGCTGGCCCTCTGGCTGCGATGGTTTGCACTCGCCAGCGGGGCGCTGCTGATCCTTACCTCCTGGCGGCCGGCGGCCGACGCCGATGGAGCGGAACTGCTCGGCTCGCTCCTGTTGATCATTGCCGGGATGATGCTCGTGGCGGCCGCCGGCGACCTCGTCCTGCTGTTCCTCGGACTCGAGCTGATCTCGATCCCGACCTATATCGTCCTGTTTGTCGGCCGCCGCACGATCGAGGGGCGCGAGGCCGCCGCCAAGTATTTTTATCTCAGCATTCTCGCCTCGGCCATTTTGCTGTTCGGGCTGAGCTTTCTCTACGGGGCCGCCGGGACGACGTCGATCGAGGCGATCCATCAGCGGTTGCTCGACGGCGGCGGGAGCCTCGGCGGGTTTGCCGGGCTGGCGCTGGTGTTCATCTTTGCCGGCTTGAGCTACAAGATCGCCGCCGTCCCGTTCCACTTCTACGCCCCGGATGTCTACCAGGGCACGACCAACGACGGCGCCGCTCTCCTTTCGGTCGCCCCCAAAGCCGCCGGCTTCCTCGCACTGGTGCGCCTCGTGGCCGTGGCCGCCGAGGGTGTCTCGTCCGACGCCTGGCGGATCGCCCTGGCGCTGGCGGTCCTGACGATGACGACCGGCAATCTGCTCGCCCTCTGGCAAGACAATCTCCGCCGCTTGCTGGCCTACTCATCGATCGCGCACGCCGGCTACATGCTCATCGGCCTGGCGGTCTACTTGGGCGGCAATACGCTGGCCGGCGCGGCTTTCGACGGCGTGGCCGCTCTGCTGTTCTACCTGCTGATCTATGCCCTGGCGACCGTGGGAACGTTTGCCGCACTGAACTACCTCGGCGAGACGGGGCAACCGGTCGACCACGTCGACCAGTTGGCCGGGCTGGCCTGGAGCGAAGAGCCGCGATCGCGGACCACCGCCTGGCTGATCGCGGCGTTCATGTTCAGCCTGACCGGGATTCCGCCGTTGGCCGGCTTCTGGGGCAAGCTGGCGCTGTTTGCCGGCGCGCTGGGCGTGCGGGGCACGGAACCTGCCATGCGCGGGTGGTTTGTCGGCCTGGCGATCCTGGGGATTGCCAACGCGGCGATCGCGGCGGCCTATTATTTGCGCGTTGTCGGTGCGATGTTCTTCCGCATGCCGATGGGCAAGCCGAGGACCGGCGGCAGCCGCTCGGCTCCGTTTGCCGCGGCTGTGATCTGCGCTTTGCTCGTTGTGGCGATTGGCCTCGTTCCGACCCCCTGGTATGAAGCGGCCGACCGCGCCGCGCCGGCGGCCGCCGCACGGGAAGGCCCGGAGATGGTCGCGGACGACCGGTAGAGGGCAGGGGGGAGGGTTCAGCTAAAGG
>JAMOAF010000018.1 GCA_023621895.1 Planctomycetota bacterium | reverse complement strand
ATCGCCGCGGTCTTCGACGCTTGGAGCATCCCGCTCTCGGCAGAGGCGCGCAAGGCGTGCGCGAAGTATCCCCGCGCGGCCGATCCGCGCCTCTTTGAAGACGTGCTGTAACGCATCGGCATTATCCGGGCTAAGGAGCACCGTGGAATCGCGCTTTTCACCGTTTCAGCGCGAGAACGAGGACGCCTCCGGCGACCATCGCGATGCCGGCCCATTCCCTCAGCGCCGGACGTTCGCCGAGAAATGCAAACGCGAACACGGCCACCAGGACCAGGCTCAGCTTGTCCACCGGCGCGACCTTCGACGCATCGCCGATCTGCAACGCGCGAAAGTAACAGACCCACGAGGCGCCCGTGGCAAGACCCGACAAGACGAGGAACAGCCACGTCTTGCCGGGCAACGCAAACGGATTGCTCCACTTGCCCGCCCACCAGACAAACGCCCAAAGCGCCACGATCACGACCGCGGTGCGGACCAGCGTGGCCAGGTCGGAATCGACGCCTCGAATGCCAATCTTCGCAAAAATCGCCGTCAGCGCGGCGAACACCGCGGACAGAATCGCCCAGTAAAACCAGCTTGCTGAAGAGATCATGGTGGATCGGTGCTTCCTTGTTGCGGGCTCAAAGCGACCAGCCTTGGCGATACTCCCGGCGCAAGGCCGCGTCGGCCGCCGCATGGTTGACGACCTTGCAGCCCAGCGGGTCGAACTCCAGCGTCTCCCCCACGAGCGTCGCCACGTTGGCCAGCAGGAGAAACTCGACCAGCGGCCCCGCGTAGTCGAAGTTCGACATCGTCGCCGGTCCGCCCTTGCAGGCCGCGGTGAACTCCCGTTCGTGGCTCCCGGACCGGGGGAGCGTCTGCGGCGGGCCTTCAAAACCGGCGAACTTGTCCTCCGGCAACAGCGTGAACGACGAATTGTGCTCGGTCGATTTGATCATCCCCTCGGTGCCCACGATCAGGCAGCCGCCGTGCTCCTTCCACTTGCGCTCGCCGGCATCGCCCCAGTCCAAGCGCCGGCCAAGGTGCTCTTCCACCCGTTTGCGACCTTCCGGCGCGCCGTAATAGTGGTTGAACTCGATCGGTTCAAGATCGCCCCGCGCGGGGACCTCGTAGCGGATCGAGGACCAGCGGGGGAACGCGACCCGCTCGGTCTCCGACATCTCGACGTGCACGCGAACGAGCGGCCTGGTGGCCGGGTCGGCATGCCAGAGCGAATCGATCTTCATCGCCTTGAACGGCAGGTTGCCGCTATGCGGCCCCCAGTTGCCCGCATTGCCCGTGGCAAAATCCCTCCACGCGTGCCACTGGAGCCACTGGCGGTGGAACGGCCGCTCGGCCGCCGGGCCGAGCCACAGGTCCCAGTCGAGCCCTTCGGGCACGGGCTCGCTCCCCTCGGGCGGCTTGCGCGGCCCGCTCCCGCCGCCGTCCCAGACGTGAATCTCCTGGATCGCGCCGATCGAACCGGCCTGGATCAGCTCGACCGCCCGGCGAAAAGCCTCGGTCGCCGTCCCCTGGTTCCCCATCTGCGTGACGACGCCCTGCCGCCGGGCGAGCTGGCGCAGCGCGCGGGCCTCGGCCACGTCGTGCGTCAACGGCTTCTCGCAATACACGTGCTTCCCCGCCCGCATCGCCCCGGCCGAGATCACCGCGTGGGTGTTGTCGGGCGTAGCGACGAACACCGCGTCGATCTGCTGACCCATCTCGTCGAGCATCTTGCGGAAGTCCTTGAACTGCCGCACGCCGGGGAACTTCTTGAACGCATCGGCGGCCCGGCTCTGGTTCACGTCGCACAGCGCGACGACGTCTTCGCCGATCCGCGGCACGGTTTCGACGAACCACTGCCCCCGCCCTGACAGCCCCACGAGTGCCGCGCCCAGCTTCTCGTTGGCAAAATACCCCCGGGCCGAGCGGCTATCGCGCAAGATCACCAGCGACGCGCCCCCGGCGGCCGCCGCCCGCAACCAATCTCGACGATGCATTCGGGAAATCATCCTCTGGCTCCTCAGGCCATGGCCGCATCCGCAACAGGAAACCCGCGCACCGCGATTGCACATCGGCCGTCTCCTCGGGGGGGAGTCCGGGGGCGGTTTTTGGGGCGGCTGGCCGCGGCCTCAGCACGATAATCTCGCGCCGTGCCGCGCGGATGTCAACAGGGGGGCTGTTGAACGGTGCTCGCCTGAGCCATGACTACAGAAGACTATGTTGTCAAGAGTATGTCCAAGACACCAACGTCTTCCGAGCAAAGCGAGCGAATCCGCATGTATTTGCATCCGGTTGCCCGGGCCAAGGCTTTCGGCCTTGGCCCGGGCCGCTGGTTGGGCCGCGCCCTTTGGCGGACCGAATGCAGCCGGACGCGCCAATTTGCCGAGGAACGCCAAGGTTTCGCCGCGGACTGGCGGCCATCAACCGTTCTCCAGCACCCATTGCACTGCCGCCCGGTTCAGCTCGCCGGCGGTCTTCAAGTTCAGTTTGCGCCGAATCGCTTGCCGGTGAGCTTCCACCGTGTGACTGCTGCGGTGGAGCTGGGCAGCAATCTGCGCAGTGGAGAGCCCTTGCCCCACGAGGCGGAACACTTCCAGTTCGCGGTCGGAGAGGGACTCTACCCCAGATGCCTTCCAGCGGTTGCCACGTCCTACCACGTGGTCCAGCAAACGGCTGGCGGTTTCCCCGCAAAGGAAAACCTTGCCATCGCGAACGCTGCGAATAGCGTCGACAATGTCATGGGTGGTATTTTGCTTGTTGATGTAGCCCAGCGCGCCGGCACGGAGAACCCGCTC
>JAMOAF010000889.1 GCA_023621895.1 Planctomycetota bacterium | reverse complement strand
GGGTCCCAAGCATACACCTGGTCCCCCAGCTCCCGCTTGGGTACCTCCGGCCACTAACGTACCGGAAATTCCCGCAGCTTCAAGAACTCGAGGATCGCGCCGCGAAAATCTTCCCACTGGTTCCCAAGCATCCACCTGGTTCCCCAGCATCCCCCTGGTTCCCAAGCATCCCCCTGGTTCCCAAGCTCCAGCTTGGGAACCTCCGGCCTCTAACGTAGCGGAATTTCCCGCAGCTTCAAGAACTCGAGGATCGCGCCGCGAAAATCTTCGATCTCGCCGCTCGCCAGCGTGTGGTCGGCGGCGCCCAGCCAGAAACGATAGGAGTAGCTCCCCTTGCCCGGCGGCAGCCCCTTGCCTTTATAGTCCGCGACGAACTCGCGCCGGGTGACGAGCGGGTGGGAGAACGCGGAGAGGACTTCCTCGAGCGCCGCAAAGCCCTTGTCGAGGTCCCAGACGAGCGAGAAATCCTGCCAGGAGCCGGGGTAGCGGGGCGGCGCCTCGTAAACGACGGCCGGGAAAATCGGCCCTTCGAGAAGGTCGAACTCCAGTTCGAACCAGACGACCTGCCCGCCCTGGGGCGAAACCGTCTGGAGGACGCCGCCCGCCAGGGCTCCCAGTCCCCCGACCGTGCGCCCGCCGCTGCGGATCGCCACCCAGTGGCCCGGCACGTGCCAGGGGCATTGGCCCTGGCCGGCGGGCACGAACGCGAACGGCTCGCCGCCGATCATCCGCGCCAAGTCCTCGATCGCGCCCTTGATGATCCGCAGGTGCTGCTCCAAGGGCGGCTGGGGCGATTCCTGGTAGCTGATCCCGCCCAGGCGGGTCCGCTCCTCGCACCCGCCGCCGGCCGCGCGGTAGACGCGGCCCAATTCGAACAGCCGGAAGGCGTCGCGATGGACGCAGTTGGCGTCGACCAGGGCCAGCAGGTTGGGCATCAGCGTCGTGCGGAGCAGCCGGCACGGCTGGGTGATCGGGTTGGCAAGGGCCAGGGCGCCTTGCGGCTCGAACTTCAGCCGGGCGAGCCAGTTGTCGTCGGTCCAGCCGTAGTTGTGGACCTCGGCGAAGCGGTGCCCGGCGGCAAGCAACCGCCGCGCCTTGTGCTCGATCCGCAGCTTCTTGTTGACCGCAAGCGGCGCAAGCGGCATCTGCGGCATCCGCGGCTCGATCTTGCCATAGCCATACACCCGGAGCACCTCTTCGGCGATGTCTGGCGGAATCGAGATGTCCTTGACGCTCCGATGCGGCGGCACGCCGACCTGGAGCGTGCCGTCGGCGGCAAACTGGGCGGTGAAACCAAGCCCCTGGAGGATGGCGACGACTTCGCCGTCGGGGATGTCGGCGCCGGCCATCGCCGCGAGGCTGCCCGGCGGCAACTCGACGGGGCGAAACGCGTCCTTCAAATCACCGGCGATCGTCATCCGGCTGGTCGCCTTGGGCTCGGCGCCGGCCTGGTCGACGAGTTTCAGAATCCGGCCCAGGGCCAGCTTCACGTTGACCGGCGGCTGGGTCTTTTCAAACCGCTGGGCCGACTCGGAGCGGAGGTCGAGCCGCACCGACGTCCGCCGAATCCGCGAGGCCTTGAAGTTGGCGCTTTCGAGCAGGACTTTCCTGGTCGACTCCTCGACCTCGCTGTTCAGCCCGCCCATCACGCCGGCCAGGGCGACCGGCTCGCGCTCGTTCCAGATCAGCAGGTCTTCGGGCAGCATCCTGCGCTCTTGGCCGTCGAGCGTCGTGAACGTCCCCTCGGCGCCCATCGTGGCCACGCGGATCGCGCGGAGCCGATCGCCGTCGAAGGCGTGCGTCGGCTGGCCCAGTTCGAGCATCACGTAGTTCGTCACGTCGACCATCAGGTTGAAGGTCCGCTGCCCGAGGGCGTGGAGCCGCCGCTGCATCACCACGGGCGAGGGAATCGTCGCCTTGCACTCCAGCTCGATGCAACCGTAACAGGGGCAGTTGTCGAAATCCTCCACCGACAGCGGATAGGCGGGCAGGTGGTCATGGGCGGCCAGGTCGGTCATCGGCAGAGCTTTCAGCGGCCGCTGAAAAATCGCCGCCAGCTCGCGGGCGAACCCGTAGTGGCCCCAGAGGTCCGGCCGGTGCGTCAGGCTCTTGTTGTCGACCTCGATGATCACGTCTTCAGCGGGGATCAACTCGGCCAGCGGCGTGCCGGGGGCGATCTCCTCGGACAATTCCAGCAGGCCTTCATGCCAGCGGCTCATTCCCAGTTCCGCGGGCGAACAGAGGACGCCCTCGCTCCTATGGCCATAAACTTCGGACGAGCGGATCAGCGTCTCGCCCGCCAGCCGGGCGCCCGGCGGGGCGAACGGGGCCTTCATGCCGACCCGCACGTTCGGCGCTCCGCAGACCGTCTGGTACTTCCTGCCGCCGCAATCGACCTGGACGACGGCCAGCGACTTGCCCTCGGCCGCTTGATCGCCCTCGGCAATCGACTCGACCGACAGAACCTCGCCGGCAACCACCCCCTCGACCGATCGCCGCAGCACTTCAAAACCCTCGACCTCGGCCGTGGCCAGCGTGAGCCGATCGGCGATCGTTTCGGGATCGAGATCGGAGAGGTCGACGAAGTCGGAAATCCAGTCGAGCGAGATTTTCACGATCCAAGGCTCCAGATTGGAAGATAGACGCCACAGGTCACAGATTCACCCTCACTCCCACCTACCCTCACTCCCACCTACCCTCGTTCCCAAGCTCCAGCTGGGGAACGCGTCTCTCGTCTCTGACGGCTGACGGCTGACGGCTGAAAGCTGATAGCTAAAATC
>JAMOAF010000874.1 GCA_023621895.1 Planctomycetota bacterium | reverse complement strand
GGAGGAGAGACGAGGGAGATGGGACGCAAGCGGCTTGAAGAGGTGACGTTGATATTCCAGCGCGAGCGGATTCGGTTTGATGGGAGCGACACCGCCATCCTCGAATGCAAGCCGGAGAACGGCGAAGATGGATTACCGGCGATCGTCTCGACAATCGTCAAGTGCGAGTGTCAACCAGGCGAGATGGTGCAGAGCTTGTCGTATCGTTTCTACGGCACCTGGTCGAATCACGAGAAGTACGGTCGGCAATTCCATGCGAGGACTTTCGTCCGCACGCAACCGCATGGCCGGCTCGGCGTGATTCGGTACCTAATGCAGGCCCCGCACGTAGGGCAAAAGACGGCGATTGTCCTCTGGGACAAATTCGGCGGCGACGCCGTCCGCATTCTCCGCGAACAGCCGGACGTGGCCGCGGCCGCTGTCAACGGATCGCACTTCAGCCAGGCGAAGGCGGAAGAGGCTGCCGCCTACCTGGCCGGAGAACAGGCGCTCGAGGGGACGACAATCGATCTGATGGAGTTGTTCGCGGGTCGCGGGTTCCCTCGGAATACCGGCAAGATTGCCGTCGAGGAGTTTGGCAACAAGGCTGCCGAACTACTCCGCAAGAACCCTTATCTCCTCATGCGGTTCCACGGGTGCGGTTTCCTTCGCTGCGATCAGCTCTACCAAGACCTCGGCGGCGACCCGGCGAAGCTCAAGCGGCAAGCACTCTGCGCCTGGTACGCCATCGCACGCGACACGAACGGCGACACGTGGCATCAGCCTGTGGCCGTCGAGCGTGGATTGCGCGAGAGGATTGCGGGTGCCGCTGTGCGGCCAGTGGCCGCGGTCCGGCTTGGGATGCGAGGGAAGATGCTCGCAGGACATCGAGATGAGAGGGGTGAGTTATGGTTGGCAGACAAGCGGAAGGCAGATAACGAGGCGACGGTGGCAGCCAGGGTGAAGGAGTGGCTTGCGTCTCCTCCCGCCTGGCCGCCGGTCCACGACATCGACGCGAGCGAGCACCAGCGGGAGAGGGTTGCCGAGGCGCTCGTCTCGCCGATCGCCGTCATCACTGGCGGACCAGGGACCGGCAAGACCTACCTGTCGGCCAGGGTGATCGGGAGGATTGGCGAGACGGTTGGCCCTGGCAAGGTGGCCGTGGCCGCGCCGACCGGCAAGGCGGCGGTGAGGATCAGCGAGGCGATGCAGAGGTACGGGATTAACCTTCGAGCACGGACAATTCATTCCCTCCTCGGCGTCGATTCCCACTCCCACGGTGGCGGCTGGTCATTCAAGCACGACGAAAACAACCCGCTTGATTACACCTACATCATCGTCGATGAGGCCAGCATGATTGACACCGACCTTGCCGCGTCGCTATTCCGCGCGTGTGGCAAGGGAACGCACGTGCTGCTCGTCGGCGATACCGGACAGCTCCCGCCGGTCGGTCATGGGGCGCCGCTGAGAGATTTGATTGCGGCCGGCGTGCCGACAGGTGAGTTGACCGAGATCAGGCGGAATAGCGGAGCGATTGTCGAGGCGTGCCACAAGATTCGTGGAGGCGCGAAATTCTCACCGTGCCCGGTGCTGCGGCCAGGGGAGGGTGAAAATCTCAAGCTCCTTCCGGCGGTGTCGGCTTCAGCGGCGATCGAGCAGATTGTCAAGACGATTCGAGCGGTTGGGAATCCGATCTGGGACTGCCAGGTGATCGTGGCGGTGAATGCGCGGTCGGAGTTGAGCAGGAAGGCGATCAATCAGAGGCTTCAGAATGAACTGAATCCGAGTGGCGAGCGAGTGGCCGGGAACCCGTTCCGCGTGGCCGACAAGATTGTGTGCCTCAAGAACGGATTCTATCCGGTCGTGGATGACGCACCGGCCGGGTTCAACGAGAACGCCGAGGAAGGGAAAGTATTTGTCGCCAACGGCGAACAGGCCGAGGTGAAGCACGTCGAGCACAGACTAACCATCGTGCAGATGGACGCGCCGGCAAGGCTGATAAAAATCCCGAGGGGAGCAGGCGGGAGTGAGGAAAACGAAAGCGGCAGCCAGGGGGCTGGCGGCGACGGAGATAATTCGGATGAGTCCGCCGACACTGGCTGCCAGTGGGATTTGGCGTATGGGATAAGTTGCCACAAGGCGCAAGGAAGCGAGTGGCCTGTCGTCCTGGTGGTGCTTGACGAGTACCCCGGCGCTCGGATGGTGTGTAGCAGAGAATGGCTCTACACCGCTCTGAGCAGAGCCAAGACGGCGTGTTTTCTGGTGGGGAAACTGTCTACTGGCCACTCGATGATTGGGAGACAAGCGATCAGGAATCGCAAGACGTTTCTGGTTGAGCGGATCAAGGAGGGAGAGAAGGAGGCGAACAAGTCGTGACCGCCAAACTGGCCGAACCGCCCACCCTCACCGTACCGTTCACCGTCCTCGTCGACGGCCGCGAGAAAGCACCCTACCGCTTCACAGGCATTGATTCCGACGCGAAGGACGGCAACCGGCGGTTGATTGTGCCGACGCAATGGGCGCACCTGAAGACCGGCGATTACACGATAGCCGGGTTAGAGGATGTTGTGGCTGTCGAGCGGAAATCCATCACGGATTTGTTCAGCACGCTCGGCCAGCACCGCAAGCGATTTGAAGCCGAGCACTCCCGCCTGGCCGCCTTCCGCCGTGCCGTCGTCGTGATCGAAGCGACATGGCTGGAGATTTTGCACTGGCCGCCAGGTGGATCGAGATTAAACCCCAAGACTGTTTTCCGCACGGCGCTATCGTGGCACGTGCGTTACGGAGTGCCGTGGATCGTGGCTGAGGACCGGCGGTTCGCGGAGATTTACACGTTTCGGTTCCTCGAAAAATGCTGGAAGGAATTTGGAAATGATGGTGATGTTGAACGGGATGGTGGCTGAAGCCGACGAGGTGGATAGCGACCAGACAGACGAGAGTAGCGGCGAAAGCACTCCATACTTGGATTGCATGTTGCCGCCGCTGGACGGCGCCGCGGACCTGAGCGATGACGGGCCAGGGGAGGAGGAGGTCGATGTCTCGCCGGCAAAAATCACCTCGCCAAAGCTCTCAGCAATGCTGACTGAAATCGCGGAAGCTGAAACGCTCTGTGCGAACGCCGAGGAGGCTGTCAGCGAGGCCAAGGCGGTGCTCAAGGAAGCGCGAGCGGAGTACGACGGGTGCGTGATGCGACTCCGCAGGCTCGCCAAGGCACTCCGCAACGACCAGGACAGGCCGCTGCTAGATGGGTTGGATGTGGACGGCCAAGTGAACGCTGGCAGCCAGGCGGATGTGGACAGCCAGGATGATGTGGACGAGGAGTACGACGCGCTCCTCAAGAATCCCATCGACGTGCTCAAACTCCCCGCTGGTATCGTCGCCAAGCTCGCCGAGGCCGGCGTCGCGACCGTCGGCGATCTGGAGCAACTCCGTGAGGACATCATGTTCGACCGCAAGGCGTGGCCGAAAGGCATCGGCCCGGCAAAGGTGGATGTGATCGAGGATGCGGTGATTACATGGCTGTCCGAAAACGATCACGACGCTGTGCCATCGGACGTTGATGGCGAAGACGATGGCGACGAAACGGAAGTCAACGACGATGACGAAGCGGACGACGAAGAGTAAGAGCAAGAAGCAGAAGCCAGCTCGCCTCGACATCGACCTGGTCCGCCAGGCCGCTTCCGGCCGTTGGCCTGAGATTCTCGCGCACGTCGCGGGAATCTCGGTCGACGTGCTGGATGGCCGGCATCACCCGTGCCCGCGGTGCGGTGGGTCAGACAGGTTCCGGCTGATGGACGAGGCGGCGGGTGCCGTGCTCTGCAATCAGTGTTTCAAGTCGCAAAATGGAGACGGGTTCGCTGCCGTGCAGTGGTCGCGTGGGATTGATTTTCTCGCGGCGGCCAGGGAGGTGGCGAGCTACCTGGGGATCGACGCGACGGATGGCTGGAATAGCGATTCGTCTTCCTCCACTCGCAAGCCGCCGCCTGACAAACACCTCTCCTGGCGGCCATGGAATGATACCATCATCCGCCTCTGGTGCCGTCACAAGCCCGGCGTGACCATCGACGGTGTACGTGCAGCCGGCGGCAGGCTCGCTCGGTATCGCGACCAGTACACCGTGATAGCGTTCCCGGTGTGGGGGAAAGACCTGGACAAGGCCAGCCCTGTCGGCTGGGTGCTCGTCAACACGACCGGGAAGGCGCTCCCGAAATTCTCTGCCGCCGGCCAGGTGGAATGGATTACGAAACCAAAAACCACCTACGGATCGACACCGGGGATTCTCGGCGACCTCGAACGATTCCGCAAGTCCGCGGCCGCCTGGAAGCTCGAAGGCGTGTCGGACCTCCTCGCCTGGCTGTCGATGCCAGGGCTGTCGATGCCAGGGACCGCCGCCGACCACGCCGCCATCACCAACGCCAACGGCTGCGGCGAGCGGCCTCCGAAGTGGGTGGCCGAGTTATTCGCCGGCAAGGCCGCATATGTTCTCCACGACTCCGACGAGCCCGGCCAGGCCGGTGCCCTCGGCTGGGACGATCGCGGCAGACATCGGCCAGGGTGGGCGGAGGAAATCGCCGGCAAGGCGAGCGAGTGTCGGAATGTCAGGTTGCCGTACCCAGTGGCCGAGAATCACGGCAAGGACTTCAGGGATTGGCTGGCGGAAGGCGGGACGTTTGACAAGCTCCGCGCGCTTGCTGCCGACGCCGAGGTGATAGCCGGACTGAAGGATGCGGCCAATGAGGCGATCGACGACCCGTATCGACTGGCCCGCATGAATCTGGAGAAATACGCCGCCCGCACCGGCGGCCGGACGATCCGCTACTGGCAAGACGGCTGGTGGATTTGGAAACCATGCCGCTATCGCATGATTTCCGAGGGGGTGTTCGGGGCCAAGCTGACCGCCAGTATT
>JAMOAF010000651.1 GCA_023621895.1 Planctomycetota bacterium | reverse complement strand
GATAGAGTTCTCGCTGCCATGGGAACGGGGCATGTCCCGTCAAAATTTTGAATGCACCGTCGTTCATCGCGGTCCTTGACCTCGCGAAAGGTTCTCGTTATTTGCGGCTGGCATGTGGCGCGGTCGCCTGTTTCCCCTGGGGATCGTGTGTGGAGCTATCCGCATATTGAGCCGCCATCTGGCCCAGCTCCTCCCCCATCTCCCTCCTCAACTCCTCCGGCGCCACCACCTCGGCGTGCCGCCCGAAGCTCAAGATCCACCCCTTGACTTCGCGCGTGCCGTCGAGCTGGAATTCGGCCAGGAGGGCGCCGTCTTTCTGCGGCGTCAGGATCTGGCTGGGGTGCCAGGTCGATTCGCTGACGTAGCGAGCAACCTCGGCCGAGAAGCGAACGAGGACGCGGACGTCGCCGCCCCCTTCATAGACCCCAAAAGAACCCTTGAAATGCTCCTCCAGGTCGAAATCGGCCGGGCGCTCGAATCGGGCGTGCGTCGCCGTGGCCTTTTGCAACCGGTCGACCTTCCAGTGGCGGATTTGCCCGTGGTTCGACGCCCCGCCGACCAGATAGAGCGCGCCGCGGTGAAACGCCAGCCCGTAGGGATGGATCGTGTAGGTCACCGGTTCGGTCGCCCGAAGCGACTGGTAGGTGAGCTTGACGGCGCGGCGGTCGTCGATGGCCTGGTTGAGCTGGTCGAGGACGGCCGCGTGGCCGCGGTAGTCGCGATCGCCGAATCGCGTGCGGTGGAACGTCTCGCCGAACCGGTCAAGATAGTCGAGCGCCGCCGAAGAGAGCGTGGCGCGCGTCTTCTTCAACGCCGATTGAGCCGCGCTCCAAAAGGGCGTCCCGGCCAACGGCTCGAGCAGCCGCCGGGCGACGTGCAGCGCGGCCGCCTCGTCGAACGCGAACCCGACCGGCGCCTGCCACCGTTCCAGGTCGATCCGCCACCGCTTCAAGCCGCGTTCGAACACCGTCTCCTCCAGCGGCAGCCCGGCCGCCCGCAGGGCGACCAGGTCGCGGCGGACGGTCTTCTCGCTCACTTCGAGCTCGGCGGCCAGTTCCTTGACGGTCGCGCCATAGCGCCGGGCCGACAGGATACGGAGGAGGATCCATTGCCGTGTCATGGGCGACTCGTGGCAGATGGTCATGCGTTGACACACTCTAAGATGATAATGGTAATGTGAACAGAAGGCGAAAGAAATACGAGTCAATGCTCTGACATGAACACCTGAAAACTGTTTTGGCGCAGATTTGCGCCGGGATCGGATCACAGAAAATCGGCCTCCATCGGGGCGCGGCCCCCACGCAAGAGCTAGCCGGCATCGTTCGTCCCATGTTTTAGGGAGATACCGCGGTGCTGTACGGGGAGGGTTCAGGGTTCGGGGTTCAGGGTTCAGGGTTCGGGAGGTCACTAAGGTCTCGCGCGGCGTTTTTTTCCGTGGCGAGCGGGGGGGACTGGTGCGGCGGGGTCCCATGTTTTCGCCACGAAAGTGGGGATATGTTCGGCCGCGACAGTTCCGCAGGCGCTCACCGGGCAGAGAACGCCAGACTACCGCGCCGCGCAACCGAAACCTGTCCAACGTGACGGATGTTCACCTGGCGGACCTGCGGATCCGCCGACAGCGGGGGGAGACGGCATTGGCGCCGATCAGGCGGCGGAACGCGTGGAGATCGGCGGTGTCGGGGACCGGAGGGGCGGGTTGGCGAAAGAACGGACGACCGGGGGACGCGGCCACGCGAAGAGGGCGGGCGGGGAGCCCGTTTTACGGGAAAGACGGGCCTGGAGACCCGTCCTACGGACCGTAGGGTGGTGCAGAGCGGGCCGACCCGAGGCGGTTGGCCCAGCCGCGGCGGTCTACGGGCACCGAACACGTTCGCGTGGCCGATAACCGAGCGTCGCCCCACCGAGCGCACGGATAAACGTCAATCGCCGCTTCATGGTGGGCCGGCGCTGGCGTTGTGGTGCCGCCGACGTTTCCTCCGGTGGTGCGTGCCGCGGCAATGCGGACCGCCGAGGAATCGTCCGCTCTGGACCACCCTACACGCCATAGGGTGCTGTAGAGCGGGATGACCCGACGCGGTTGTCGCACCCCACTGCGGCTGGTCGGAACCGAATAGGCCCCCATGACCAAAACGCCAGCGCCGTCGCACCGTGAAGTGGGGGCCGGATAGCGCCTTCGACGGGCCTGGAGACCCGTCCTACGGGAAAGACGGGCCTGGAGACCCGTCCTACGGGAAAGATGGGCTGGGAGACCCGTCGCACGAGGGGGAGACGCGTGATCGACTGGTCGCGTCGATTGCCTGGAAGGCCAATGAGACGGACGCAAGTGACATTTCAGAATGGACTTGCGTCAAATGGGCGCACGAGAACTCGAATCTCGGACCTCGTCCTTATCAGGGACGCGCTCTAACCAACTGAGCTATGCGCCCGCGGCGGGTTGCTGCCCGCAACGCACTTTCTTTTTCTAAGCATACCCCACGACGGCCGAGTGTAAAGGGGGACTGCCGAAGCGCCTCATGCATGCCACCGACACGCGGCTCATGCCCCCCCGATACAGATTCTCCAATCGGAAAATTCCTCTTAATCGGATAAGGTTACAGAGCCCGGCCGTCCGAAGAATAGAGGTGTGCCGGAGGTGCCACCGGCAGGCGCCGGCTTTTCTGGATGATGCGGGAGCCAGCAGCGGGCATTTCCTTGTCCGCTGGGGCTGGGCCCGGCTGCGCCGAATTGACCAGAACATTGCTCCCCCTTTGAGTTAAGGAGTCCGTCGATGAGACGTTTGTTGGTCCTGGGATCGTGGATCCTGGTGATGTTATGCAAACCGGGCCTGCCGGCGCAGGCCGAGCTTCCGTCCGCCGAGCAGGCTTTGAAGCAGTACGTGCCGATTCATCGCGACGTGGACATCGACCAGCCCGACGCCGCCGAAGCGGCGCAATGCAAGATCTCCGCACGAAAAGTCGACGGCAAGACCGCCGTGGCCATCGAGTCGCCGGCCGGGCTGCTGCTGCGGTTGTTCGTCGACGTTGACGGCAATGGGGTGGTGGACCAGTGGCGCTACTTCAAGGACGGATTGGAGGTTTACCGCGACATCGACAGCAACGGGAACAACCGGGCGGACCAGTATCGCTGGTTCCATGGCGCCGGCAGCCGCTGGGGCATCGATCGCGACGAGAATGGCACGGTCGATTATTGGAAGACGATTTCCGCCGAGGAAGCGTCGGCCGAAATCGTGGCGGCGCTTGCCGAGAAAGACGTAGCGCGGTTCGTACGCGTCGCCCTGTCGCCTGCCGAACTGAAGTCGCTTGGCCTGGGCGCGGAGAAGACAAAATCGCTTACGGAGAGGCTTACTGGGCTGCAAGAAGAGTTCCAGCGGCTCATGCAGAAACAGCGCATGGTTGGCCCGGCGACAAAATGGGTCCAATTCAGCGCTAGCCGGCCGGGCACCGTTCCCGCCGGCACAAACGGCTCGATCAACGACTTGCAGGTTTACGAGAACGTTGTGGCGATCACCGAAACGGACGGGGTCAACGGCCAAGTGCAGATCGGCACGCTCGTCAAGGTCGGCGAGACGTGGCGGGCGATCCAATTGCCCGTCCCGGTCGAGGATGGCCAGCACGAGATCGCCGAGAGCGGCGAATTCTTCAATAAGCCGCCCGTCATTCGCCAGCCGGAAATGCCGTCGGGCGGGCCAAGTGAAGAATTGCAGACGGCGCTGGCCAAATTGCAGGAGCTGGACCAGCAGGCCGGGACGATACCCGATGGCCCGGCGCGCGGCCAGTACCACCAGGCCCGTGCCAACCTGCTGCAAGAGATCGCCGCCAAGTCCGCCTCGGCCGAAGAGCAGTCATTGTGGCTTCGCCAGTTGGCCGACTCGGTCAGCGCGGCGGTCCAGTCGGGTGAATTCCCGGCCGGCATCGAGCGGCTCGGCGCGTTGCTCGCGTCGCTGAACGGGAAGGACCCGGAAATCGAGGCCTACGTGGCGTTTCGAAAGCTCAGCGCCGAATACGGGCTGAAGATGCAGAACTCCAGCGCGATGGACTTCGCCAAGGTGCACCAAGAGTGGCTGGACAATCTGCGCGAGTTCGCCGAGGCCTATCCGGACAGCCCGGACACGGCCGAGGCGATGCTACAGCTTGCGATGGCCCACGAATTCGCCGGCGAAGAAGACAAGGCCAAGGAATGGTACGGCCAGATCGCCGCGAAATTCCCCGAGTCGTCGCAGGCCCGCAAGGCCGCCGGAGCGCGGACACGCCTCGACTGCGTTGGCAACGAAATCCGTTTCAAGGGCCAGAGTCCCTCGGGTGAGACGGTCGACCTGGCCGGCTACCGTGGCAAAGTCGTGGTCATCCAGTATTGGGCCAGTTGGTGCGAGCCCTGCAAGGCCGACATGGCGGCCCTCAAAGACCTCGCCATTCGCTACGGCAAGTCCGGATTCCAGGTGATCGGGGTGAACGTCGACAGCAGCCTGCAAGAGATGAAGTCATATCTTACGCAGAACCCTCTGCCATGGCAACAGATTCACGAGCAGGGCGGGCTCGACAGCCGGCCGGCCAATGAACTGGGAATCCACACCCTGCCGACGATGATTCTCGTCGACCAGGGTGGAAAAGTGGTGAACCGAAACGTCCACGTGGCGGAACTCGATTCGGAACTACGTAAATTGATCCGCTGATCGAGCGCGGCCCGGAGAACTTGACGCTACAACTCGGGCCCCGAAGACAAAGCCTTTCTGGGGGGAAACGGCTTCTGTCTTCCGGGGCCCGATTGTTGCGCGGGCGGCGGTGAGAATCGGTCCCGCGGGCAAGGAGAACGCCGGGCTTGCGCTAACTCCTTTGCGGAAGATGCCTTACGCGGTTTGTCGGTGTAACCGTCGAGTCCGTCAAGATCCGGAAGGCCTGCAAAATCGAAAAAAAGTTCCCGGTCGGCACAGTCATTAACCGAAACCTATAGTCAGGCGACCATCTCAAACGGAGATTGCGCCAGGGGGGGCAACGGCGTCAAGGTTCGGCAAACTGGGGGTTTGCCCGAAATTGATACCCTTCTCCTCCGAACGTGTTTAACAGGGTTTTATTGGGACGCAGGTCCAAGTGACAAAACAACGGATCGCTCACGGCCGAACCGCAACAGGTCGTTGAGCCGCGTGGCCCCGGGGGGGAGGCACTTGTGTTTCCAGCCGCGGGCGCAGAGAAAGGCGCCGCCTGATTCGGGCCACGAAGTCGCTGAAAGAAGGAGGGAAGGCATGCGACGTTTGTCTTACGTACTTACGGTTATCGCCGTAGTGATGGCGTTGCCGACCTTGGCAATGGCGAGTAACCAGGAGATTGCCGAGCAGATTGCCGTCAACCTTCGTGAAAGTGGCCAACTCGAAGGCTACAAGATCGGAGTGAAGTACCAGGACGGCACCGCCTGGCTGCGCGGCCAAGTGACCAGCCAAGATCAGATGAATGCGGCGCTTCGCGTGGCGATGCAGTCCGAGGGCGTCGAGCGGGTTGTCAACAACCTGACGGTTGCCTCGCCCGGGAAGCCGGCCGGTTCGAAGCAGAAGCTCTCGATGAACAACTTGCTGGGTGGGCCGCTGCGACAAATGCAGGGGGCCACCGCTCCCGAACGCCGCACGAGCCAGCCTTGGGGGAACTACGAGCGGACGGCGGCGAGCCAGGTGACGGCGACCGCCGCGCGGCTGCAATCCGTCAAGTCGCGAACGCCACACGCTTCGCCGGTGGCGTCGTCCTTCGACAACACGTCCGCCATTCCGACGCTGGCAATCGCGCAGGCCGGGTCGATGGAGATTCCGCCGGCGCCCGTGGCGGTCGAGAGTTCGGCCGGCCCCGAGGCGGGCATGGTCCCCGTGGGACGCCCGGTCCCGGTGGCGTACACGCAAGGAGGCGCGCCGGCTCCTCAGTACGTGGCGCCGGTCGGCGTCGGCGCGGCTCCGGCCTGCTACGACCAGCCGAACCTGCCGAATTACGCCTGGCCCAGCTATGCGGCCTATCCGAACTACGCGGCCTTGACCTATCCGAAGAAATACTCGCCCGCGGCGTGGCCCTATATCGGCCCCTTCTACCCCTATCCCCAGGTGCCGCTGGGATGGCGGAAGGTTACGCTCGAGTGGCATGACGGCTGGTGGAACCTCGACTTCGACGACGGCACCGCTCGCGGTCCGTTCTCCGGTCTGTTCCGCCCCCATAAGTAACGCCTTCTGGTAGCGACAAAACCCTCGCGCGGCGCCGGTCCGCGCGGGGGTTTTTTTATTGATCCCGGCGATGCCGCCGCGGTCTCCACTCCAGCGGCCGCAGCCGGTTTTAACCATTTGACCGTTACGAGTGGAAAAACCTGCAAGTCTGGCATAGTTTCTCACGATAACAATGGTAGTCGGGGGAGGTGGTCGCGAGGGGTTTGCCTCTTCCGGCGCGCTAAGGGAAAACCTTTACCGTCGGCGCCGAGCGACTCGATCGGTCCCGACCCATGCACTTAAACGTCGAGGTGAAATCGATGTACCGCAAGACTGCATCCACGATCGCCCTGGGAGTCGTCCTGCTAGGCCTGGCTGCTTCCAGCGGCTGCACGACCTACGGGCCGAACATCCGCAATTCACTCTGCCTCTACCCGATCCCGCTGAGCCCCTATTTCCAGGACAAGGCGGAGGACCAGGCCTATCAGAAGGAACGCTACGACATGGTTCCGATCCTCGGCCCGCTGACCCAGGGCGGGCCGGCCGTGGCGCTCGATCCGCCGAGCGACGACGAGATCATTCGCGCCCTGGAGAAGGCCCGGCCGGTCGAGGGGGGCCTGCCGTTCCTGCATGAAGTGCAGCGAAACAACGTGCGGATTGTCACCGAGCCGATCCAGGACCACGTCGATCCGCCGCGGGTCTATCCGCTGATCGGCCCGGCCCAGCTGCACCATGCCCACTACAAGTGCACGATCTACTTCACCGAGCGGACGAACGTCGGCTGGCCGATTCCTTACACGGTGATCAACGAGAACGCGCAAGAGGTGGTCTACATCGACCACAACCACCTGCACGTGGTCGGCAACGTCGAGGGCGGGTTGACCAGCAACTACTGAAGCCCGCGGGGCGGAAGCGTGCCGGGTCCAAGCCCGCGGGAGGCGCCGGGCAACGGGCCGCTCGAAACGGCGCCGACTCGCCCGCGCCGCGGTGGTTTTCCTTAAAGCAGATAGTCCACCCGGCGGCATCGGTCCACGAGCCTCGATGTCGCCGGGTTTTTTCGTGGCCGTTTCCGCGGGGTCTTTTCCAACGCCCCAGCCGTGGGGCACGGGCGGTTCGTTGCTCACCACGCATGGCGGGAGCTTTTGCTTGTTCGATGGCGTCACCAGCCATGAAAGTCCGATTTCATCCAGAGATTGCCTTGGTGGTTCTGCTCTTGGCGCTGGCTGGCCGCCCTGCTTCGGGCGGCGGTCGCGATGGCGGACAGGATCGCTATCAATTTGCCAAGGGGCTATACGCTCGCCAGCAGTGGGAGGCAGCCGCCGAGGAGTTCGCGGCGATGTTGACGCAGGAACCCGGCCATGCCGATTGCGACAAGGCTCGATTCTACCTCGGCGAGGCGCTCGTCCAACAGAACCGTTTTCGCGAGGCCCAAGGTCATTTTGACCGTTACCTGGCCAACCAACCCGGCGGCGAGTACCGCCGCCAGGCATTGTTTCGCGCGGCTGAGTGCGCGTACTTGAGCGAACAGCCGGAGGAGGCGCGCCGCCGACTCGAAGCGTTCACGGAAACCTACGGCAACGATCCGCTCAGCGGTCTTGTGCTGACCTACCGCGGCCACCTGGCGTTGCGAGCCGGGGCGGCTGGCGAAGCCGAATCGCTTTTCCGCAAATCACTACAGGATTTTCCCGGCGGCCAGTTTCAGGACGATTGCCGGCTGGGCCTGGCTCGGGCCCTGGAATCGCTCGGCAATCGCGACGAAGCGGAACGATATTACTTGGCGCTGGCGGCCAAGAGGAACAGCCGATTGGCCGGCGAGGCCCAATTCCGCCTCGGCGCGCTCTGCTACGCCGCCGCCCGCTACGACGCGGCGATCGAGGCCTTTTCCACCCTGGAGTACGACCCGGCCGATCCCTGGGCCTCCAGTGCGCAAATGGGCAGGGGGTGGGCGCTGGTCAAGCTGGGCCGCCACGCCGAAGCCGCCGCGGTCTTCCAGTCGATGCAAGGCCACCCGCGGCTCGGAACCGAAGCCCTCTACTGGGTGGGACTCTGCCACAAGGCGCGATCCGAGTGGGATCTGGCGTCCAAGGCGTTTCTCGCGACCGTTGATCGCCTTAGCGCCGGCGCAGCGGAAAACGCAGCGCCCGCGGAAGCCGGCAGCGAGCATCTTCCCAGGGTCACGCTGGGCGGACTCTACTTCCACGCCGGAGAATCGCAGTTGGCAGCCGGGCGTTTGGCCGACGCCATGAGTCTCTTCGAAAGGGGCACGGCGGCTGCCGCGCCTGACGATCCCTGGCTCGACGACATCGGCCGCGCGAAGGTCCAATCGCTGCTACAGCAGAAGGATTACTCGCGGCTCGAAGTGGAAATCCAGGGTTTTTTGGCCAGCTTCCCCCACAGCGGCCTGGCCGCCGCTGTGCTGCGGATGCAGGCCCGGGCCCAGCTCGAGCAAAACCATTACGGCGAGGCCGAGGCTACGCTCCACCGGCTCGACGACGTTGGCGCGGAGAAGAAGGCGAGTGACTTATTCTTGCTCGGCATGGCCCACGAAGGCCAACGGCGATTCGCCGCCGCCATCGAACCACTGGAAGCGTATCTTGAGACTGCGGACCAGGCCAGCCGGCGCCAGGCATTGGCCTTGCTGGCGGTCTGCTGCGCCCGGTGCGGCCGTTTCGACGATGCCCGGCGCCGCTACGACGAGGCGTTCGCCGGGCAGAGCGATTCGGATTACGGGAGCGGAGAGAGCCTGCCGGCCGATTCGGCCGAACAGGTTGCCGAGGCCGCGCTCGAGGCGGGCGAGTTCGAAACCGCGGCGGCGTTCTACGAGCGGGTGCTCGACCAAAAGGCCGATCCGTCTCAACGCGGCCGTGCCTTGGTGGGTCTGGCCTGGTGCCGCTTTCACGCGTCGGACTACGCGGAAGCGGACAAGGCGCTGTCTGCCGCTCTGAATCTGCCGCTCCAGGAGAAACTCGCCTTCGAGGCCAGGCTGCTCCGCGGCAAGACACTCGAGAAGATCGGCGACCTGGAATCCGCCTGGGAAATGTTGCACGCGGTCGTTCGCGACGGGCGCCAGTCGCCCTATTGGTCCGAGGCGTCGTGGTGTGCTGCTCGGGTGGCCGAACGCCTCGGCCGGCCGGCGTCGGCGATCGAGATGTACGAACGGATCGCCGAGGCCGAGCCGGGCGATCATACGGCCGGCGCCCTCTACAGCCTGGCGTGGCTGCTCCGCGAGCGAGGAGAGTCGCGGCGAGCCGGCGAGCTGTTCCTCCGCCTCTACCAGGGCCATCGCGAGAGCCCCTATTGGGTGCACGCGGCCGTTGCCGTGGCCCAGGGCCATCTCGCAAGCGGTTGTTGCGGCGACGCGGAGGCGGTGATCGCCGACGTTCTGGCGAGCGAGGGCAAAGGAGAGATTCTCGACCGCGTTCTTTACCTCGGCGGCCAGGTTGCACTGGCGGCCAAGGATTGGCGGCCAGCGCGCGAGCGATTTGAGCGGCTGCTGGCCGAATGCTCCGACAGCCGGCTGGTTGCCGCGGCCGAATTCGGGGCGGCCGAAGCCCTCTATCGCGACCACGATCCGGCGGCCCTCGAACATTTCAAGCGGATAATCGAGGCTGCTCGCGGCGACGCGATCACCGCGGCGGCCCGGCTGCGCGTCGCGCAGTTGCACGCCGAAGCGAACCGCTGGGACGAGGCCCACGAGCAAGCCGGGGCGATTGCCGGCGAGTTTCCCGGCTTTGCCGAGCAACATGAGGTTGACTACGTGTTGGGCCGCTGCCTGGCGGCGCGGGCCCGGCTGACCGAGGCTCGCGAGGCTTACCAGCGAGTCATCGATTCGCCCGCCGGCCAGCGGACGGAGACGGCCGCCAAGGCCCAGTTGATGATTGCCGAGACGTATTTCCACCAGAAAGACTACACGCAGGCCTTTCGCGGCTACATGCAAGTCGAGATCTTTTACGACTATCCGGAGCTTCAGGCCGCCGCGCTGCTACAGGCCGGTAAATGCCGGCAACTCGCCGGCAAGCACGCCGAGGCGCGGCAACTTTATCAACAAGTCCTCAATGAGTATCCCCAATCGCTCGCCGCCCAAGAGGCCGGCCTCTGCCTGCGGAGCGAAGACTCGCCAGGGGACCGGCGTTTCGCCAGCCCCGCGGCGAGCAGAATCCGATAGGCCGTGGACAACGCAGGAAAAGAAGACCAATCTGAAACGAGAATTGCCATGACTCATCCCTCGAATCACCGGCTGCCCGGCGCGTGGGCAGCGCGAACTCTCTGCGCGATAACCCTCCTGCTCGGGGTTGCGGCCGCGGTTTGCTCTCAGGAGGTCTCCAGGATGGACCCGCCGCCGGACCGGCGCGCGGCCCCGGTCGCCGACGAGGAGCCGATCCCAACGCGGAATCTCTGGAATATCATGCAGGACGGCGGCGTCTTGATGATCCCGCTTGCCGGCTGCTCGCTGCTGCTGGTGGCGCTGATCTTCGAGCGGTTGGTCAGTCTCCGCCGAGGCCGGATCATCCCGCGCCCGTTCGTCAAGCGCTTCCTCGAACAGATTCGCGCGGGGGAACTGGAACGCGACGCCGCGCTGCAATTGTGCGAGGAGAACGGGTCGCCGGTCGCCGAGGTGTTCGCCGGCGCAGTCAGGAAATGGGGGCGGCCGGGCGTGGAAGTCGAGCAGGCGATCATCGACAGCGGCGAGCGCGTCACCAATGGCCTCCGCCGCTACCTGCGGCTGTTCAACGGCATCGCCACGGTCAGTCCCCTGCTGGGCCTGCTGGGGACCGTCGTCGGCATGATCCGCGCCTTCAACGCGATTGCCACGAGCGACGCGATGGGCCGGCCCGAACTGCTCGCCGCTGGAATCAGCGAGGCCCTGCTGACGACGGCCGCCGGCCTGTCGGTCGCCATCCCGGCCTTGATCGTCTACATGTACTTTGTCAGCCGAGTGGACCGCCTGATCATCGAGATCGACGCCCTTGGCCAGAGCCTCGTGAACGTAATCTCGGCCGAGGAGCTTGAGGCAAGGGGCGCGAGCGGTCCGGCCCCGAAGTCGCGCCGAAGCCCAAAGAAGGAGGTCGCGTGATCGGCCATGCCGCTGAAAACCCATTCGGATGAACAGCCGACCCTCAACCTGACGCCGATGATCGACGTCGTCTTCCTATTGATCATCTTCTTCATGGTGGGCACGGAATTCTCGGAACTCGAGCGGAAGATCGGGCTCCGCGTGCCCGAAGTGTCAAACATCGAGGCCCTCACGCCGGCCCCCGAGCCTCGGGTGGTCAACGTGTATCAAGACGGCCAGATCATGCTCGACCGGACGCCGGTTGCCGATCTGGAGGATCTCACGCGGCAACTGCGGGCATCGAGGCAGCAGTACCAGGACTTGGGAGTCCTCGTCCGCGGCGACGCCGACGGCAAATTCCAGCACGTTGCCGAAGTGCTCAGCGCTTGCCGCGAGGCGGAGGTCCGCGAGTTGGGAATCTCGGTCCGCCCAAAAGCGGTGAGAAGGTAGCCATGCGCTGGTTTTCATACGACCAATGGATCCATCTGGCGAGAGGCCTTTCCTGGACGGTCATTGTCCTCTGGTTGGGCATCGGGGCGGTGACCATCGCCCTGCTCATCCTCTCGCGGACTCGCTGGGGACAGACTCGGCTGCTGAGAAAGTGCCTGCTGCTCTCGATTCTCGCCCACGTGCTGCTGGCGGGCTACGCAACCACGGTGCAGATCGTCACCGGCATGCCGCAGCGGGCGCCCGAGCCGATTGTCCACATTGCGCTCAACGACGGGGATCCCTTGGATGCCCGCTCGCCCGAGTCCGGCGTCGAGCGCCCTCGGCCGTGGGCCAGCCATCACCACCAATCGTCGATCGCCCCCGCGTCGCTCGAAATGCAGCGCGCCAGCGCGCCGGACGACGGCCCGCGCGAACGCCCCACGCGCTCGCCGCGTCCAGGATTGTCCACGTCGATTCCTCTCGACGACCTCGCCGTTGACGGCCCGCTCCAACCGGAGCCCGATTCGCCCTCGGCACTTCCCGTCGCCGGCCAGGCCGCGCCAAACCGTTCGGCCGAGCCGATCGATGCCCCGAAACCTCAGCGCCGCGCGGCGAACAGCGATCCGACCCCTCCGACTCCAAATGATCGCCTCGAGCCGGACACGGGCGCCTCGGGCGCCGAACCCGGCCGCGCCGAATCGGAAGGCCTGCCGGCCTCGCTGGTTGAGCAAAGCCTTCCCCTGCCGCGATTGGAGGAACAGCCCGTGGCCGTCGAGCCGAGCAGCGTTCTGGCTGGTCCGATCGATGCGCCGACCAGCGCTTCTCACGGCAGCCCGGCCGACCTGGCGCGAGCCAGCGCCGAGGACGCAACTCCGCCGGGCCTATTGGCTCCTTCGGCGCTGGCGTCCGCTGCGCGGCCGGTGCAGCCAAGCCCGCCGATCGCCGCGGCGCCGAAACACGGGCTGGTGGAGGTGGCGCCCGGCAATGCCAGCGATCCGCTTGGGCCGCCGCTTCTGGGAAACCCGCGCCAACGCCTGCCGCTGGAACGAATCCCCAAGGCCTATCAACTCCGAGTGGCTCCGAACCGTTCCGAGATTGCCCTCCGCCACGGGGCGACAAGCGAAACCGAAGAAGCCGTTCACGCGGCCTTGCGATGGCTGGCCGACAATCAAGAACTCGATGGACGCTGGAGCCCCGCGCGTCATGGCGGCGGACAGGAGCCGATGGTGCACGGGCGGGATCGTTTCTCCGCGGGCGCGCAGGCGGATACCGGAATCTCCGGCCTGGCGCTGCTGGCGTTCCTGGCCGCCGGCCACACCCACCAGGACGGCCTTCACCGGGACAACGTCCGCCGCGGATTGGAGTACCTGCTCTTGTCGCAAGCCGCCAATGGAAATTTGGGCGGCAAGGCAAGCACCTATGCCTTCATGTATTGCCATGCGATGGCGACAATCGCCTTGAGCGAGGCCTTCGGGATGTCCGGCGACGAACGGCTCGAAGGCCCGGTTCGCCGCGCCGTGATGTTCACGATCACGGCGCAGAATCCCACCACCGGCGGCTGGCGGTACAATCCGGGCGACGAAGGCGATACGAGCCAGTTGGGTTGGCAACTGATGGCCCTCAAAAGCGCGGAGTTGGCCGGCATCCCCATGCCGGAACACACCCGACAGGCCGCCATCCGCTTTCTCGACAGCGTCTCGTCGGGCAGGCACGGTGGTCTGGCCGCCTACCGCCCCGTCGAACCGCCCAGCCGGCCAATGACCGCCGAGGCCCTGGCATGCCGGCATTTCCTGGGGATTCCAGCCGATTCGTTGGCCGCACGCGAGGCCGCGGAATATCTGCTTCAAG
>JAMOAF010000412.1 GCA_023621895.1 Planctomycetota bacterium | reverse complement strand
AGGAGACGATCGCCACGGACGTGCGGATCATCGCTGCCACCAACCGCGATCTTGAATCGATGGTGGCTGACGGCCGATTTCGCGAGGATCTCTACTACCGCCTGCGGAGCTTCGTTATCCGGCTGCCTCCCCTGCGCGATCGTGGAGGGGACATTGCCCTTCTGGTTCGCCACTTCCTTGCCCGGTATAACCGCGAGATGGGCAAACGCGTCGAACGCGTTTCACCTGAAGCCATGGACGCCTTGACCAGCCATTGCTGGCCGGGCAACGTGCGAGAGTTGGAAAACGCCGTCAAACAGGCTCTGCTGCACACGACCGGTTCGATTCTGATTCCCGACTTTCTCCCGCCACTGGCCACGCCGGGACGCATCGAGCCGGCGAGCGAAAGGCCGCCAGAACGGGATTCCGAGAATTTGGCCGATTTTCTGCGGAGTCGAATCGAGTCGGATTCCAGGTCGCTTTACGCGGAGACCATCGAATTCGTTGAACGGAGGCTGATCGTGGAAGTCCTCCGCAAGACCCGGGGCAATCAGTCGGAGGCCGCGAAGATTCTCGGCATCACGCGCGGCAGTCTGCGAAACAAAATTCGCGCTCTTGGCATCGAAATCGACCGGGTGATCCTTGCCGGCGGCGACAATTCCGGTTGAGAGTGTTGGACGCGAATCGATCAGCCTGATTCGGCAACGGCCAGCCATTTCCAGGCTGGATTTGCCATTCGACGGACCTATGGCGAGTCTTCGCAACTCTTTGTGATTAAACCTGTTGGGTTCAGTTTGGCAGGCTTGGCGGCGGGTGCCCCGTCAACCGGCACGCAATCTGCAACGCCGATCCCAACGGATTCGGTTTTTCGTCCCCTCCGCAATGGCGGGGCAGGCGAATCAACTGTTCAACCCAAAGGAGAGAGGCATGCGCTGGTTAATTGCGCTGGCCGTGGTCATCGGCCTCATGTTCGTGGGTGGATGGCTGTACTACCGAGATACGGGAAACACGGCCGAGATCATCCTCGACAAGCAGGAAGTCCGGGAGGACGTGCACAAGGCATTCAACGCGGGCACGGAGGCGATCGAAAAGGCAACTGGGAAGCTCGAATCGCCAACGGCGCCTTCCACGGAGCAACCCGCTAAGCAGGCGGTGAAGGAGGGCGCGGTCGATCAGGCGGCGCCCGCCGAGAACCCTGGGAAGGAACCGGCAGCCGACGCGAAGTCGCCCGGTGGTAGAATCTAGGGCTACTTATGTCAACCAGTTTCGAAGAGCGGTCCCATAACCGTTCACGTGGACTGTCCCAGTTTTCGCGGTGGAGATGGCATTTCGGTGCCATCAGAAGTCTGCTCGCCGCGAAACGGGGACTGTCTCCTCGGGCCCGCCTATCCGGAGTGCCAGCGGCTACCAGAACGTTTTGCAGTGTGTGGTGAATGTTCTCTCTTTTGTTCGGCGGTGGCCGAGAAAGGAGATTTGTGATGCGACGTGCAACATTAGCCGTGGTTTTGTTGGGACTATTGTCCTTCGGCGCCGCGCTGGCTGTCACCAACGAGCGGCCCGCAAACGCGCCGGCGACCCCGCGTTTTGTGGCCACGGCCGACAATGCTGCGGTCACGCCCCTGCGGCAGTCAACGTACCAGCCAGTCGCGCGGTGGTACCGCAACTACTATTACCATGATCATCCGAGGTACTACTCCTACCGCCCGCGCTACGACGATAGGTATCGCCCGCCGCGGTACTATTACTACGACCCTTATTCGGGATTCTATTACCACGACCCCTATTCGTTCGGCTTTGAGTTCCGAGGGCCGCGAAAGTCGTTCAGCTTTGGTTTTTAATACGCGTGTTGAATCGAAGGAGACTGGCATGAGACGATATCGTTTTCTCGCAACTGCCGTAATGGCGGGCATGATGGCACTGGCCACGGTCGCACCGAGCGCGGTGGCCCGCGGGCAGGCTCCAAGCGCCCCTGCGACGGGGGCTGGCGCGACCGCAGGCGGTGGCGCAGAAGTTGTCATGACGCGTGGGCCGATTCACGAAGCATTTGCGCAACCCGTGCATTCCGGCCAGGTCACCCCGCTAGTCGTACCGAAGAAGCCGCCGGAGCCGATCGAGGAAGTTCCACCCGATGTGAAGCCGGCCGATGAGAAGGCAATCTGGATCGGCGGCTATTGGGCCTGGAACGACGACCGTAAGGACTTCGATTGGGTCAGCGGCGTGTGGCGCGTGCCGCCGCCCGGCGAGCGCTGGGTCGCCGGCTATTGGTCGGAGGCGGCAGGCGGATATAGCTGGGTTCCAGGGTTCTGGACGGCGGCGGAAGGGGACGAGGTGTCCTACTATCCGGAGCCGCCGACATCGTTGGAGAAAGGGCCGACGAGCGCCCCCCCTTCGCCCGACCATCTCTGGATTTCTGGATGCTGGCGATGGATCGACTCGCGGTACGCCTGGCAACCCGGCTATTGGACCGAAGCGCAACCGGATTGGGTCTGGATTCCCGCGTCCTACTATTGGAGTCCGCGCGGCTGGATTTTCTGTGACGGCTACTGGGACTACCGGTTCGAACGCCGCGGCATGATCTTCGCACCAGTCTATTTTCCCAGTGCGATTTATGGCAGGCCGGGCTATTCTTATTCGCCATCGGTCGTGCTCGATGCCGCCCTGTTGACTTTCTATCTCTTCGTCCGGCCCAGCTACGGCCACTATTACTTCGGAGACTACTATGCGGCCGGGTACGACAACCTGGGCATCTATCCGTGGTTTGCCGTGCGCGGGCATCCCGGTTACGCCTACGACCCCCTATTCACGTATTACGGATGGCGAAACAGAAGCCGTGATCCCGATTGGGCGAAAAACCTCCAGGATTGGCACGCTTACTACCGCAGTCATCCCGACAAGCGACTTCCGCACGACCTCGCCTCCGCACAGCGCGTCGCGGCCGAGGCGGAAGAGAGGCCGGAGGGCGAGTTCCTGAAAATCGCCGATACCTTGCAGAACTTACGCAGCAAACCCGACGCTTCCACCTCGCTTGCCTCCGTCTCGGCAGAGCAGAAGTCCAAGTTCCATGAGACGTCGCAGCTTATGCGGAGATTCAAGGAGGAGCGCGGGCGGATGGAAACCGCCGCGGAACCCCGTGCTGCCGAGCGGGCAGGCGAATCGGCGCCGGGCACGGCTGCCAAAGCGCCGGATGCAGCTGCCGAGCTGCCCGTCCCGGAAAAGCTGCGGCTTCCCAAGGGGGCTCGCACGCCAGCCGAGAGTGCCCGGACTCGGCCTGAGGAAAGCGTCCGGCGAACACTGAAGCCGGTTGTCCCGACGCTTCCGGCGCCTCCGGCGCGCCATCCGGAAGCGCCTGCCGGCGAGGTCCGCGGGCCGTCTGCCGTGCCTGAATTACCTCGAGGCAATGTCGCGCCGCAGGGACTGCGAGAGAGGCAATCGCCGATCGAGGTCAGACCAGAAGGGCACTCACTTCCGCCGCGAGCTGCGGAACGAGGAGAACGCGGTTCCACGAGACCTCAGGGAGGGGGCAAGGGCGCGGAACGCGGGGATCGTGGTCGGCGATAGGAGTTGTCTTGGCCGCGCCCCACGGTCCCTGCTCGTGTGGTGCCCCTCGCGGTTCCCATGCTTCACCCCGCTCGGCGCCCAAACTCCGGCTTGGGAGCCGTGACGCGTTGGGAACCGTCTTCCGGCGGCGCAAGCCTCCCAGGCACCGCATCGCGGCGTAAGCGCCGAGCACAGGCACGGGGCTACTGAGATTCGGCGGCCAGGGCCATCGCGCCGTGGAGGACGACCTGTTCGCCCAGCGCGGCCAGCCGCAGCGAGAACGACTCGCGGAGCGGCGGGAAGACGTAGCGGTCGACGTGCGCGCGGACCGGGGCGAGGAACAACCTTTCGCCGACGAGCGAGACTCCCCCGCCGAGGACGACGACGTTGGGCGCAAGGAGCGTGATCATTTGGGCGAGCGCCCAGCCGTAAACCCGGCAGGCGTCATGAAAAGCGCTCGACGCGAGGCTGTTTCCCTCCTCGGCGGCCTCGGCCAGCATCTGCGCCGTCAGTCGCCGCGGCGCCCCCTCGCAGCGGCGCAGAAGATCAATCGCTTCCCTCGCCTGAGGGTTTTGGGCGATTTTTCCCCGCGCCGCCTCCGCCATGCCCCAGCCGCTGGCAAACGATTCGACGGTCTGCTGAGCCGAGCAGCAGTCGAGGCCGGGGCGGAGGTGCCCCAGTTCGGAGGCCACGCCGCCGCCGCCCCGGTAGAGTGCCCCTTCGATCACCAAGGCGCCGCCGATCCCGCTGCCGGCGTTGCTGTAGAAGACGACGCGGCTTCCTTGCCCTGCCCCGAATCGGGCTTCGGCCAGGCCCGCCGCGTCCGAATCGTTCACGAGCACGGCCGGCAGCCCCAAGGTCTCCTGGCACCAATGGGCAAGCGGAAAATCCTCCCAGCCGCCAACCTGGTGGCTGATGATCGTCCGTCCCACCGCGGCGTCGACCGGTCCGCCAAAGCCCACGCCGATTGCCCGGACAGGGTGCTCGGCGATCAGCCGCCGGCCGGCCTCGGCGATCTGCTGCCGGATACGCTCGGCGCCGAGGGCGGGGGCGACGTCGAGGCGGACCAGGTCGTGCAGTTGCCCGCCCGGTTCCGCGGCGACGGCGAGTTGGAGCTTCGTGCCCCCGATTTCGATGCCCAGATACATGGCGTGCGGAGGCGGCTTACTTGGACTTCTTGTCTTGGTTGAGCTGCTTGATGCGGATGTTGCGGAACTCGATCCGCGAACCGTGGCCGAGGAAGCCGATGAATCCTTTTTCGTTATGCAGCCCGGGATGGGCGCGGTGGTCCATGGTTTCCTTGATCTTGCTGAGATCGGCGTCGACGATCACCGCGCCGTTGAGCGTGACCTTGACCTTCGGTCCATCGGCGCGGATTTCCTGGCTGTTCCACTCGCCCACCGGCTTCTGGTGGCCTTGCTTGCAGGGCACGACGCCGTAGATCGAGCCGTGATACTGGTAGGGCTGGAGCTTGCCCGCGAACTGGCTGCCCGAATCGTCGAGAATCTGGATTTCCATGCCGTTGTAGGCGGCGTCGCCCTCAAGCGGCGCGCGGATGCCGACACCGTTGTTGCCGTTCGGCTGGAGCTTGAATTCGAAGCGGAAGACGAAATCGGAATATTCCTTTTCGGTCATGAGCTTACCGCCGGGGGCGCAGACGAGCAGGCCGTTTTCAGCGAAATAGCCTTTGACGTCGCCCTGCCAGCCTTTGAGCGTCTTGCCATCGAAGAGAGCGACGAATCCTTCGGCCGCCTCCTGTTGCGACAGTCCGGAGGGCGACGGCTTGCCCTGCTCGGCGGCAATTGCGATGCAGCCGAAAACAGAAACCAGAACGGCGGACAAAATCAGGCGCGACATGGTTGCTCCTCGTGGAAAGGTTTTCAGAGCCTCGGATTGACTTGCCCTATTCTGGCCAGGCCCGCTCGCCCGCGTCAACTGGTCGGCTCGTCCCGCAGCATCCGCCGCAACTCGCCGGTGGTCTTCATGGAACAGAACTTGGGACCGCACATGCTGCAATAGCGATGCTCGCCGCCGGCCTCGGCGAGCGACTCCTGGTGCATCCGCCGGGCGGTATCCGGATCGAGCGAGAGGCGGAACTGCTCGTCCCAGTCGAATTCGAAACGGGCCTTGGAAAGGGCGTTGTCTCGGTCCTGGGCCCCGGGGCGCCGCCGGGCGACGTCCGCCGCGTGGGCGGCGATCTTATAGGCAATCACCCCCTGACGCACATCCTCCATGTTGGGCAGGCCGAGGTGCTCTTTTGGAGTTACATAGCAGAGCATGGCCGCGCCGTACCAGGCGGCCATCGCGCCGCCGATCGCGCTGGTGATGTGGTCGTAGCCCGGGGCCACGTCGGTCACAATCGGTCCGAGCACGTAGAACGGCGCTTCGTGGCACAGTTCCATCTGCCGGCGAACGTTCATCTCGATCTGGTCCATCGGCACGTGGCCGGGCCCTTCGATCATCACCTGGCAGCCCAACCGCCAGGCGCGGGGGGTCAGGTCGGCCATCACCTCCAGTTCGGCGAATTGGGCCTCGTCGCTGGCGTCGGCCACCGAGCCGGGGCGGAGACCGTCGCCGAGGCTCCAGGTGACGTCGTAGGCCCGCATGATTTCGCAGAGCTGGTCGAAGTGGGTGAAGAAGGGGTTCTGCTGCTTGTGCGCGACCATCCACTTGGCCACCAGGGAGCCGCCGCGGCTGACGATCCCGGTGAGGCGTTTCTCCGTCAGCGGCAGGTGCTCGCGGAGCACGGCGCAGTGGACCGTCATGTAGTCGACGCCCTGCCGGGCCTGGTGTTCGACGACGTCGAGGAAGTCCTGCGGCTTCATGTCGACGATGTCTTCAAGCTGCTCGCACATCTGGTAGATCGGCACCGTGCCAACGGGCGCGGAGACGGCGTCGATGATCCGCTGCCGGATCACGTCGATCTCCTCCCCGGTGGAGAGGTCCATGACGGTGTCGGCCCCGTAGCGGATGGCGCAGTGGACCTTGGCCAATTCGCAGGCGGCATCGCTCGAAAGCGGGGAATTGCCCAGATTCGCGTTGATCTTCGTCCGTGCGGCCACGCCGATGCCGACCGCGTGGAGCCCTTTTTCGAGATGAACCTTGTTGGCCGGAATGACCATCCGCCCGCGGCCGACTTCCTCGCGGACGAGCTCTGCGTCCAGGTGCTCATCCCGAGCAACCAGTTCCATCTCGGGAGTTAGCGTGCCGGCTCGAGCCTGCTCGATCTGGGTCATGGGGGGTCCCGTAGGAAAGGCGAAGTGGAAAGCCCGCGGCGGTCCCTCCCCAATCGGGAGAGTCCGTGAGCGAGCGTTGCGGACTGTAAAAAGCGTGGACCCCCACTATGAGTGGGAGCCCCGCGAGCGTTCACAAGACACTCCGGTCAGCGGCGACCGCGCTCTCCCATCCTACCGCTGGTAGGGAGGTTGTCAATCGGCGCTCGGCGAGCCGGGAGTTGCCGGGAGGGCAGCGCCAGGTTATAAGAGGAATTAAGCAGCGATCCGCGGCGCCGTGTCCATCCGCCCACATTCT
This sequence comes from Planctomycetota bacterium, assembly GCA_023621895.1. GTDB lineage: Bacteria > Planctomycetota > Planctomycetia > Pirellulales > Thermoguttaceae > JAAYCB01. Next base: position 6,459 of record JAMOAF010000412.1, on the reverse strand, counting down.
CCTTCGGTCGACAAGCAGATTGCGGTAGATTTCGTCCGGCAAGTTCTTTTTTGCGAGTCAAATGATGTCGCGCAGAGTGCGGCAGTTCGCCGTGATGCTGGTGATCGTCAGCTTTGTGCTGCTCGCAGCGCACTCGCACTTGTTCGACGAGAAACCCTCCGAGCAGGGGAGCTGCCCTTACTGTCAGTGGCTCCACAACTTGTCTCACGGCGAGTCCCCGTCCGCCGCGCTCGTCGTCGTGCAGGTTGTGGGCGATGCTTTGCCTCTGCCTGCCTGCGTTCTGTTTGACAAGCTGCCCCGCGCGCCCTTTTCAGCGCGGTCACCTCCCTTGGCGTAAGCCAACTCATTTGCGCGTAAGCAGCTTTCCGAGGCGGAGCATCTCCCCTCGTTCACCCGAAACGGCCGGATCGCCGGCGTGCGCAGCAGCGTCCCTCTCTGTTCTTGCCCCGACTGACTTGGCTGAGTTGTTTGTTTCGTGATCAGGCAGTCACCCGTCACCCGAGCCAAAGGAATATCTGTGATGATCGGAAGAACGGTTCTCTTGGTTGCGTGTTTGCTGGCGTTTGGACCGCCGAGCGCGGGATGCGACCCATCGGCGGGCACGTCGGGCGGTTCCGCTCGGGCCCAGCGCCAATCGCCGCCGGGGGAGGCGGTTGTCCGCCTGTCGAGCGCGAGCCTGGAGCTGGCGGGCGTCGAGTCGGCGAGGGTCGAGGCGCATCAGGGCCGGCGCGTGCTCAAGGCGATGGGCAAGATTCTTTCACCGCAGGCACAGACGGCAATTGTCAGCTACTCGTTTCCGGGGCGAGTTTCCGAGGTCCATGCGAAGGTTGGTGATTGGGTCGAAAAGGGCCAGACGGTGATCGTCCTGGAGAGCCAGGAAGTGGGCGAGGCGAGATCGGAGTTCTTCAAATCGGTTGCTGCACTAGTTTTGGCTAAAATGAACCTGGAGCGCGAGAAGCGACTGGTGGAAAACGGCATCGGCGTGAAGAAGGGCCTGGTCACGGCGGAGGCCGATTACGTCATGGCGCAGGCAAACGCCGAGGCCGCGGAGAAGCGGCTTCATGTGCTGGGTTTCACTGAGGAGCGGGTCGAGGAGATCACGCACAAGCACGAGATCAGCCCGTCGGTCACGCTGACCGCGCCGATTTCCGGGAAGGTTGTCGCCAGCAAGGCGATCCTGGGTGGGATGGTCGACCAGACCGTGGAGATCGTGACAATCGTCGATCCGCGACTGCTCTGGGCGGACGCGGAGGTTTACGAGAAGGATCTGGCCAAGGTGAAGGTTGGGCAAACAGTCGAACTTTGCGTGCCCGCCTATCTTGGCGAGGTGTTTCGAGGGAAGGTCAGCTACATCGGCGACCTGGTCGATGAAGAGACCCGCACGATCACCGTCCGGACGGAAGTGACCAACGACGACTTGCGGCTGAAGCCGGGGATGTTCGCCGACGTCTGCATCCTTCGCAACGGCGGCGAGCCGATGGTCCTGGTGCCCTCGGCGGCCGTCCTCGAAGAGGGAGAGCGCAAGATCGTGTTCGTCAAGCACGCCGATGGATTCGCCCGCAGGGAGGTCGAAACGTGCTGCGTTGAAGGAGACGAAGTCGAGATTGTCAAGGGGCTCGATCTTGGCGAAGAAATCGTGGTGCGGGGCAATCACCAATTGAAATCGGAACTTCAGCGGGGGCTGCTGGAGGCGTCGCACGCCCACTGACGCACAAGGGAGCCGCAGACTTATGATCCAGGCCGTCATCGACATCGCCTTGCGCAACCGGTTGTTCGTCCTCCTGGTCACCGCGCTGGTGTCCCTCCTCGGCGCGCTGGTCTACCAGCGCATGCCCAAGGACATCTATCCTGATTTGAACGCGCCACTGGTCAACATCATCACCTCCTGCCCGGGAATGGCCGCGGAGGACGTGGAGCGGATGATCACCTTCCCGCTGGAAAGCCTGATGAACGGCACGCCCCACGTGATCCGCGTCCGATCGGAATCGACGACCGGCGAATCGGTGGTGACCGTCGAGTTTGATTGGGGCGTGGACATCTACCTGGCGCGCCAGATCGTCAGCGGCAAGCTGGAGATTCTCGCCGAGCAACTGCCCGCCGGGGCTTCGCGCCCGATCATGGGGCCGGTCTCTTCGCGGATGGGAGAGATCTTCGAATTCGCGGTTGTCGGCGACGGCGTCGACCCGATGGAGCTGCGGAGCGTCGCCGACTGGACGATCCGCTACCGCCTCCTGGGGGTCGAAGGGGTCTCGTTCGTGATGAACCTGGGCGGCTTCATCCGGCAGTATCAAATCCTCTTGAAGCCGGAGATGCTCCATCATTACGGGCTGACCGTGGGTGAGGTCAAGGAGGCGGTCGAGCAGAGCAACCGCAATTTCTCCGGCGGAATCATCACGGGAAAGAATCAGGAGTTCCTCATCAAGGGTGAGGGCAGGATCGATTCCCTCGCCCACATCGAAAACACCGTGATCGCCTCGCGAAAGAACGTCCCGGTTTTCGTCAAGGACGTCGCCGAGGTGAAGGTTGCGGGAAAGTTCTCGCGGGGCGATGCCGGGTTGAACGGCCAGGAGGCCGTTTCCGTGGTCGTCCAAAAACAGTACGGCGGCGACACGCTGCGGACGATCGGACATGTGAAGCAGTTTCTCGCCGAGATCCAAAAGCGGCTTTCCACGGGAATCAAGATCGTCACCTACTACGACCAGTCGCGATTGATCGAGAGCTCGCTGGAGCATGTGGGGATCGCGATGCTGGAAGGGGGCGTGCTGGTGATGCTCGTGATCCTCCTGTTTCTGGGCAGCTTGAGAGCCTCCCTGATCGCCTCGCTGACGATCCCGCTCTCGATCCTGCTTTCGCTTGTGCTGATGCACGTTGCCGGCATGTCGCTGACGGTGATGGCTTTGGGCGGCCTGGCGATTGGCGTGGGGAAAATGGTCGGCGGCTCGGTGATCATGGTCGAGAACATCTACAAACGCTTTCAAAATCCCGGCGAGCACCGCCGGCCGGTCGCGCTGGCCGCCGCGGGGGCCAAGGAGATCGGCTCCTACCTGTTTTCCGCCAACCTGATCATCGTTCTGGTTTTCCTGCCGCTCTTGGCCCTGGAGGGAATCGCCGGCAGGATGTTCCGTCCCATGGCGTTTGCGTTGATCGCAGCCTTGTTCGGCGCCTTGCTGATCAACATCACGCTCCAGCCGGTCCTGATGTCGTTTCGGCGCGCCGGCAGCGGACGGCGGCGCGAAAATCGTTTCGTGGCGTTGGCCACGCGAGTCTACGCTTGGCTGCTGGACGGCGCCTTCCGTCATCGTTGGGCGGTCATTCTCTTGGCGCTGGTTGTGCTGGCGGTGGGCGCCGCCTGTTATCCGCATTTGGGAAGCGAGTTCGTCCCCTTTCTCGACGAGGGGTCGATCGTCGCCTCAACGGTGATGCTCCCGGAGACCTCGCTGGAGGAATCGGTGCGGATCGGCAAGAAGGTCGAAGAAATATTCCTGTCTTTCCCCGAAGTTGTCGCCGTCTGCCGGACGACCGGCTCGGCCGAGGAGTCGGAACATGTGCATCCGGTCAACCACAGCCACTGCATGATCGATCTGAAGCCCCGGGAGGAGCGAGCGCGGGGCTACGTGGAATTGACCGAGGCGATGCGGCGCGAGTTGGCGAAAGTCCCGGGGATCGTCTGCATTTTCGAGCAGCCGATTGCCAACAAACTCTCCGAAATGCTGACCGGCATCGAAGGGCAGATTTCGCTCAAGCTGTTCGGTCCCGACCTGGCGGTGCTCAATGACAAGATCGAAGACATCCATCAAGCCATGGACCAGATTCCGGGGGTTGCCGACTTGCAGGTCGAGCATACGGCGGGGATTCCCCTGATTGTGATCAAGCTCGATCGCGAAGCCCTCGCGCGCTACGGGTTGAAGGTCGAGAATGTCGCCGACCTGGTCGAAACGGCCTTGAACGGCGTCGAAGTGACCGATGTCTGGGAAGCTGAAAAGACGACCTCCGTCCTGCTTCGCCTACCGGAGAAGTACCGGCGGGGGGTCGAAGCCATCGAGAATCTGCTCGTCGACACGCCTTCTGGCCAGCGCGTGCCGCTCAGCCAGATCGCGCACATCGAACGCGGCGAAGGGCCGCAGACGATCTTTCGCGAACGCCTGATGCGGCGGAAGGTCATTCTCTGCAACGTCGTGGGGCGGGATGTGGGCAGCTTCGTCGCGGAGGCCAAGAAGAAGATCGAAGCCGAGGTGTCGCTGCCGGAGGGCTATCACTTCGCGTTCGGTGGCCAGTTCGAGAGCCAGCAGAAGACCACCCGGCAGCTCCTCTGGATGATGCTGATCGTGGGATTGAGCGTGCTCGTGGTGCTGTTCGCCTCGCTCGGCTCGCTCCGCCAGGCCCTGCTTCTGCTCTTGAACGTACCGATGACGGTCAGCGGGGGACTCGTCGCCCTATATCTGGCCAGGCAGACGCTCAACGTCTCGTCGCTGGTCGGTTTCATTGCCCTGTTTGGAATCGCCATCCAAAACGGCGTCGTCCTCGTGGGCAAAATCAACGACATCCGCAAGGGCGGGAAGAGCCTGCACGAAGCCGTGCTCGAGGGCTCGATCAGCCGATTCAGGCCGATCTTGATGACCGAACTGATCCTGATCCTGGGCGTGCTCCCGTTGGCGCTCGGCACGACCACCGGCTCGGAAATCCACCGACCACTGGCGATCGTCTACATCGGGGGCTTCATCGTGGCGATCTTTTTTGAACAGATCGTCCTCCCCATCCTGTATGAAATGTTCTCCCGCGAAGCCGAGGCGGCGATTGAACGGAATCCCGCCGAGGCGTGAGGAGTTTTTGGAGGCGGCGCGCGACCGCTAGTCGCCAGAAGCCCCCTGTAAGCCTCCACGCAGCAACATCCCCTCCAATTCAACGCTTCGCCCCCAGACTTCCTCCAAGCTGACAAGGTAGTTGAGCGTTGTGTCGTAGTACGTCCGCTGCGCGGTCAGCAAGGTGAGGTATGCAAACTCGCCCTCGCGGTAACCGGTCGTCGTCAGCTCGAGCGAGCGGCGGGCGCTGGGCAGGATCGAACCGGCGTAGGTCTCCGCGCGGCGCCGGGCGCCGACGTATTGCTCGAACGCCGTGGCGAGCCGCTCGCGCAGTTCCAGCTCGAGCCGCCTGATCTCGGTCCGCGCGGAGGCGAGAGCTGCCTGCGCTCGAACGATATTCCCCTGGTTGCGGTTGAAGACCGGAAGCGGTACCCCGATCCCCACGTCCACGACCGTGAATCCGGTTCCCGTGTCTTTTTTGACCGCCGCGCCCGCCTCGAAGTTGGGGATCCGTTCGGCGCATTGCAGGGCCAGATCGCACTCCGCGCGGTTGACGGTGGCGCGGGCTTGGGCCAGTTCCGGGCTCTGCGCCAGCAGCCGCGAGAGCGCCTCTTCCCACGTGATCACCGGCAGATTCCCCGTGACATCGCCCGCCAGGGGCGCCGGCCCCATCTCGGGCCTTCCCAGCACCGCTGCCAGCCGCCGCCAGGTGGCCTGATGCCGATCCCGCGCCTGGGCCAGGTTGAGTTGGGCGTTTTCCATCTCCACGCGGGCCTGAAGGACGTCGACTTCGCTGACTTCCTGGGCGCCGCGAAGCTGCTGCGCGGCTTTGAGAAGTTGTTCCTCGACGCCCAGCAGTTGCTCGTTGACGTCGATCGTCTTTTGCGCCAGCAGGGCTTCGTAGTAACCCACGCGCACGTCGTTGATCACGCGCCATCGCTGCGCGTCCCAGGCGTGCCGCGCCTGCTGGATCTCGTGGCTGGTCACGGCAAGGCCCAGGCGCCGCTTGCCGCTGGTGACGATCTCTTGCGTCACTCCCCCGCCCTGGAGCCCCTCGGACCCATCGTTGCCGATTTCATCCGCGATGTATTCGAGGGTCGGGTTGGGGTACAGCCCGGCCTGGAGATGCGACCCTTCCGCGGCGCGGATTGCCATTCGAGCTTGGACCAGGGTGGGGTTGGACTCGATGGCGATCCGCTCCAGATCCGCCAGGGTCAGCGGGACCGTCACGGGCGCATGCCCGGGCAGCGGGGGAACCACTCCTTGTTCTGCGGCGCCGCACGGAGAAACCAGGAAGGCGATCAGTAGGGGCAGCAGGCAGGTCGCCACCGCGCGGATTGGCATTGCATGGTTCCTTGGCAGTTTCCGAAGAATCGCAATACGTCAGTAAACGGAATAAATTCCGTTCTACGAAGCTTGTCGGAAAGTGCGAATGTCCGGTTCGAACCTATTATTCTGCATATGCAGACTCCGCGCATTCCGTACAACCGGAACGGCCGCTACGTTGCGTACAATCGCCATAGACCGTAGGGTGGTCCAGAGCGGGCCATTCCGCCGAGCGTGTCATTGCCCTTGTGCGTGCAATCAGCGGCCACGCCGGCGCGGCCACGGCGGGAGCGGCGGCCCACCGGGATGCGGCGTGCAGGTGGTGCTTCCGGTG
>JAMOAF010000976.1 GCA_023621895.1 Planctomycetota bacterium | reverse complement strand
GTCAGCCCGCCCTGACCTTTGCAGCCGAACCGATCGCCGGGGAAACGCCGGTGCTGATTTCGGCGCCGGTGGCAACCATCCCCTCGCTCGACGCCATCGCGTTCGAAGGACCGGCGATCGAAGTCGACATGGAGACGGTCATCGAGCACCGCTTAACTGAAGGGCCTGCGATCGAGCTCGCCCTCATCAACAAGCGCTCCGATGAGGCGGTCGCGCGCGGGTACCGCGAAGCGCTCGACCTGCTCAGCTTTGTAGCGCCCGGGTCACTCAACACAAAACTGACCGAAATGACGCGCGACTTTGCACGCGCCAACCTCGACACGAACCACGAAGCGGCGCTCAACAAAATCCGAAAGGACGGCGCCGAGCTGTTCCTCAACACATTCCGCGTGCAGGAATACCGGCGCGTCGCCGAAGAGGATCTGGCGGCGACCGCCCTGACGCTCAAAAACGTCCAGCGCAAATTCGAGCTCGGCGCAGCCTCGAGGCTCGACGTGATGACCGCGACGAACGCGAAGCTCGCCGCCGAGAAAGCTCTGGCCGAAGCGAAAGTGGGTCACGCGGGGGCGCTCATGAACTTCAACATGGAGATGGGCTACCCGCTGCTGCAGGATGCGGTGCTGAGGGCAGACCTGGCCGTTCCGGCGCTGCCGGCGGTGGATCTGGACGCGTCGATCGCGTCTGCGCTTGCGAAGCGCAACGAGGTCGGCGGGGTCAAGTTTGCGTTCGACATCCAGGACGCGTCGTTCCGCAACGCGAAGCTGACGAAGCATCCGCTGTCGTCCGATTACAAGAAGCAGGAAGTGGCGTGGCTGAAGGCGAAGCAGGCCGCCGACACCATCGAGAATCAGATCCGGGCGGACGTGATGCTCAAGTACATGGGCCTGGCGCAGAAGCACCTCGCCGCGCTGGCGGCCGAGAGCACGGCGAACCTGGCGAAGGAAGCGTATCGCATCGCGCAGCTCAGCTACGGCGCCGGTCTCAACACGCTGGCCGATCTGCAGGCGGCGGAAGTCGCGGCCGGGCAGGCGGGAATCATGGCCATCGGTGCGGTCACGGATCTGACGCTTGCGCTGTTGGAGTTTGACTTCGCCGCCGGCGTGGGCACGTTCCGGATCAGCCTGTCCGGCGATGAATAAGCGCAATGAAACAGATCAAGTAAATACGACAATTGCGCCGGGCGTCGCGCAGACGGCGGCGCTCATGGCGCTGTTTTCGCTCGGCACGAAGGTGCTCGGCTTCCTGCGCGAAGTCTTCCTGGCGGGATTTTTTGGCACCAGCCCTGTCACCGACGCCTACGTGATGGCGGCAGCCATCCCGGGCATCCTGTTCGCCGGCGTGTTCACCTCCATGTCCGTGTCCTACATGCCACTGTATTCCGACATCGTGGTGCGCAGCGGACGAGAAGCGGGGAACCGGTTTACGTCACAGGCCATCGCGCTGTCCGCAGGGCTTGCCGCCATCGGCGCGGCGCTCGGCATCGTGTTTGCCGAACAGCTCGTCGCCGTATTCGCCCGGGGCTTCGACGCCGAGACCGCCGCGCTCACGGTGTTCTACGCGCGGATCACCTTTTCCTACATCGTATTCAACGCCGCCGCCGGACTGCTCGAATCCTATCTGCAGTACGACGGCTCGTTTTTGCGCCCCATTTTCGCCGGCTATCTGCAGAGCGGATTTGTGCTCGTCGCCATCGTCGTCAGCGCGTATTTCGACTATCGCCTATTGGCGATGGGCCTTCTGATTGGAACGGCGCTCCGCACCGTCGCGCTCCTCTGGTTCGCGCTGCAGCGCGGGTTCGCGTGGAGCCCGGGCGGCGGTTTGAGCGACGCCGCAAAGACCATCGTCGCGCTGGCCGTGCCGGTTTTTATCGGCAGCACCGTCAACCAGATCAACACGTTTGTCGACAAGATGCTCGCCTCGGGCCTGGAGTCGGGCAGCGTGTCGGCGCTCAACTACGGCTACCTGCTCGTCAACATGATCACGGCGCTCACGGCGACCGTCATCGTCACAATCGTGTACCCGAGGCTTACGCAGGCTCAGTCGGCGGGTGACGATTCCGCGTTTGACCGCGCGTGCCAGGCGGGGTTTTCGGTCGCGCTGATCGTGTCCGTGCCGTTTGCGCTCGGGGCGGCGCTGTACAGCGAGCCGGTGATCCGCCTCGTGTACGAACGGGGGGCGTTTGACGCCGCTTCGAGGGGCTTGACGGCAGGGGCCTTTGCGTTCTACTCGCTGGGGCTGGCGTTCGTAGCGGTGAACGCCCTGCTGGTCAAGATTTTCTACTCGCTGCAGGACATGAAGACTCCCGTCGTCGCCGGCGCGCTCGCGGCCGCAACGAACATCGTCCTGAATCTGCTCCTGATCGGGCCGCTCGCCCAGCGCGGGCTCGCTCTTGCCACGAGCATCGCCGCGCTGATCAACACCGCATGCCTGTTCGCGTTGATGCGCCGGCGCCACCCGCGCATCCGCGTCGTGGAGAGCTCCGCCAAGGCGGCGAAGATCGTGTGTGCCGCCTCGGCCTCGGTCGGCATTTCGTACGCGGTGTACACGCTGCCCGGCATCGTCGCCCGCCTGCACTCCACCATCCTGCTTCTTCTCGCCGTGGGCACCGCCGCCCTCGTCTACCTTTTCCTGCTCTACAAACTCGACGTGGAAGAGCTCGACCTGCTGAAAAAGCTGGTGAAGAGGTAGCGCCTGCGTTTGTGGACGCTTCGGCAGGCGCGATTGTAGCCATGCATAAACGATAAAGTAGTTAGAAAAAGTCACAAAATAATGATTTATCTTGACCACT
>JAMOAF010000298.1 GCA_023621895.1 Planctomycetota bacterium | reverse complement strand
ACCCGCTGGGAGCAGAACTCGTCCCTCCTGACGAAGATCTCGCCGGCCAAGAGCACTCGTTTGGCCTGGCGGACCGGCTGCCTGAGTGGAATCGTTCGCAACCGATCCGCCACGTGGCGAAGTCTTGCCTTGAGCCCGCGCCGCCCGGACGCCACGCACTCAAGCACGCTCTGCCACTCACGGTCGAAGAGGTGCAGGGCCTCTTCCCGATTGCAGGCCAGCGCCAAGAGGGTGTTCCTGGCATCGTCCATGGCGTCGGCGATGACAATCCCTTCGAGCAGCACGAGGCTCTTCCAGATGCCCAGCCCGCCGTAGTTCGATTGCGACGAAAGCGTGAGCGTGGCGGCGTCACGAATTTGCCGTTTCTCGATCAGCTTGTTGAGGAACACGGAGTATTGGGGGAATCGGCAGGAGCCGTCGGTCGTCGGCATGAAATACAGGGTTGCCTCGCTGTCGTCGCGATGATTCTCCACGTAGTCGATCAGGGAGCCGGTCGTCAGGATCAGCGGGAGGCATTCCTTGCCGGAAGTATTCGCCCTGCCCAGGGCGAGGACCCGAGCGCCGGGAAGCGGCACGGTCTGGGCGCGCATGCCGAATCCGCGAAACATCGCGCTGGCCATCTCCGACAAGGTCCGGCCCATCGAGGGGAAAACGATCTTGACTCGCGGATCGGTCAGCCGCAGCGCGCGGCCATCGCTGGTGATCATCACCGGCCGGCCCTTGCGCGGCTCCAACCGAGCCGGCCGGAAGGGCGCCGGCGGCGCATCGCAAAGCCCCAGCCTGCGATAGCGATCGACGATTTCGAGAAAGGCCTCGACACGCGTGTTCACCCCTGCATCGGCCGTATGGCTGTCGATTTCCAGCGTCAGCGAAGGCTTGGTCCGCATGATGTCGCGAAAATAGCCGACGAGGAACGAATCAGGGCCGCAGGCGAAGTTCGTCACGTAGGCCCCGAAGAGCTGCGGATGGTCCTTGACGAACCGCGCCGCCCGGATCAGGTCGTGTCCGGAAGCCCAGTTCATGTTGTCCATCGACGGCAGGTGGTGGAAGGGGAGGCTGTCGAAGGGAATGCAGAAAACTCCCCGGGAGGCGAATTTCTTGGGAATTCCCATGTTCGCCTCGGCTGCAAACGCGTTGTATGGGCGGCCGAACAGGACGATGCCGATCCTTTCGGGGTGCTCGGCCAGCGCGCGGAGGGCCTCCTCTCCGATTTGCCTTCGCTGCTCGAAGAAAGCGGTCAGATCGGCCAGCGCGCGGTCGAAGGCCGCTCCCGCCCGCTCGCGCGAGACTCCGAGCTGATCGGCCAGCTCGACCACCGCCGGTTTCCCGCGGCTCCATCCGGCCGACCAGTTCAGCGCGGGGGAGAGAATCTCCGCCTGCAATTCCGGAAAAGCGCTGCGAAGGTACGAAGACTCCGCCTGGACCATGATGCATGGGCACTGGTGCCCCGGCTTAGGATCGGCGAGCCCTTCGACGTGTAGCTCGTGATTCCGCGGGAGAAAAACATAGTCCGGCCGCCTGCCGATCAGGTCGGCCATCATCCCGTGGGAAATCTGCGCGGGGTAGCAGAACGACGCGCAGGCCCGCCGCAATCCTCCGGGGACGATCCCCTCGGAGAGAATCACGCGGAACCCGAGCTCTTCGAAGAACCGCCGATAGAAGGGGAGCAGCAACTGGCTGAGGAACGAGCGGGAGATCGCCACGCTCTTTGCCCCTTGCGGGGGCTCGCCGCCCCGGCTCGCGTAAAGCGCCTGCTGCCGTTTTTCCACCAGGTCGAACGGCGCCTGGTCGATGTGGATCTTCTGCAACTGGTTGTAATACTTGTTGCAGATTCCGCCGAAGCAGAACTTCCGGCCATCGAGGCGAAGCCGGTTGATCGAACATCCGCGGTCGCACTTCTCCGAACCGCCGCGGCAAATAAAACTCCCCTCGTACTCGACCTGGCGCTCGGCGAGCCGTGCAAGCTGGAAATCGCCCGGCTGGAGCGTTCCCGCCTGCAAACGCTGCTTGACTTCCAGCGCGGCGCCGAACGCGCCCATCAGGCCGGGCTCGGGGGGCACGACGATCGGGCGCTGAAGCAGCAGCGCCATGGCCAGCGGAACGGCTCGATTGTAGCAGACGCCCCCCTGCATAAACACCTTGCGGCCCACCTTGCGCGGGCCGCGGACGCGGTTGTTGTAATTCATGCAGATCGAGTAGACCAGGCCGGCGACGATGTTTTCTCGGCTGATCTCGTGCGATGCGCTGCGGATGTCCGAGCCGATGAACGCGGCGCACTGGTCGCTGAAGTTCGGCGGCGCGGCGGCCTGGAGCGCGATCTCCTGGATCTCGTGCACGTCGATCCCGAGACTCTCGCGGGCGGCCTCCTCCAGGAACGACCCCGTGCCCGCCGAACAGGCCTCGTTCATCGCGTAGTCGCAGGGCACGCCGTTGACGAGATAAGTATACTTGGCGTCCTGCCCGCCGATCTCGAGGATCGTGTCGACCTCGGTGTCGAAGAAGGCGGCCGCGCTGGCGTGGGCGATGATTTCGTTGATCACCGCCTCGGTCTCGGCGTGCAGCGCCGAGATGTGGCGGCCGGAGCCGGTCACCCCCAAACCGGCGATCTCCACCTCCACTCCGCCAAGCAGCCGCTCGATTTCGCGGTAGCAGCGGCGCGAAGCGCCGACAGGATCGCCCAGCGTGCGGAGATAGACGGAAGCCACCGTCCGGCAGTCTCCCAGCCGCATCAGGACGGCCTTGGTCGTCGTCGATCCATCCAGCCCGAGCGCGACCCGGTCCCCCTCGGCGGGCGCGGCCGGTTCGTGCTCCCAGAACGTGACCAGCGGCTGCCCTTCGCGCAAGGGGCGCAGCGAAGAGAGCCGCGCCGACGGCGCCGCGAGCCTCAACCGCCGCGGCGCCGGGGTCTTCTCGCGGAGGGCGTAGACGGCCGCTCCGAGGGCCTCGAACACGTCGGCCATCTCGGGAATCAACAGTTCGCCAACGGCCAGTCGAAGGCGGCCCATGACATACCCATTCCGCGTCACGCCGCCCACCGCAATCACGCGCCGAGCGGGGTTTGCGCCGAGAATCTCGACGGCCTTTTCGGCCACCATGTTGCCCAGGCCGGCGCAGACCGACTCGCGCGCGATTCCCTTGTTCAGCGCATGGGTGCAATCGCTCTTGCAGAAGACGCTGCACCGGCCGGAGACATGATAGGGCTCGCTGGCGGCGGTCACGCGGACCGCTTCTTCCAGGGGCAAATCCATCCGGCGGATCTGCTGCAAGAAGAAATCGCCGGTTCCGGAGGCGCACTTGCCGCCCGTGCGGACATCGGCGATCGACCCGTCCTGGTCCAGTTCATAGCAGATGAAGTTCTCGGCGCCGAGGCTCAACAGTGCGTCGCACGGCTGGTCGCTCGCGGAGGCGACAAACCGCAGGGCGAGCTCCGTCGCCTCCGGCTCGGTGATCGTCGGCAGGTTCGTGAGCCCCTTGAACTTTCTGCCGGTCATGCAGACGTAGTCGTAGGCATCGAGGGGGAATCTTTCGAGTATCTTCGCGAGGCAGTCGCGGACATTGCACCCGTGGCTGAAGACCTCCACCCGCCCGACATCGAGGCCCCCCTCGCAGCGCTCGAGTTCGACCGTCTTGATGGAAGCGGCCCCGACGCAGAGCCCCAGCGAGAGGCGACCTGCGCCCACGGCGCGGTTACGCGCCTCGGCGATCGCCGAATTTTCCGAAACTGCCATCACACCATCCTCCTCCAAGCGGCGTTTCTCTCGATGCAACTGCAAGTCATCTCGGAAGGAAAAAGGTCGTCCTTGAAGCCCGGATGGCCGCCCTCTTCACAGTGGCGGCGGCTGCACGCACTTCCATGGCGGATTTCCGGACTGAATACAACGGTTAGCCGATATTGGCCGACCAGGGATGAGTGCCCCCATAGTATCCTCCCAGCCGCGGTGTTTTGAAAGAGCCACCGCGATCTTTGAGCCGCTTGCGAGCCATGGCAGGAATAGTCCGCCGGATTTCTCCAATTTGCCGTCGCCGCGTCAGAAGGCCCCCCCCGGCCCGTCGTCTTCCGTAGGACGCGCTCTCCCGGCCCGTCGTCTTCCGTAGGACGCGGTCTCCCGGCCCGTCGCGGTGTCTTGTGGTGGGCTTTTGGTGGGGCGGCGCTCGCGTTCTGACCATGCAAACAAGTTCGGTACGCGTAAACCGCCGTGGCCCTGGCAATCGCACGGGATTGGTCCGCTTGCACCACCCTACGACCTGTGGTGGTCGGGCGCGGTCCATCAGAGAGAAAGCCCGCACGACCGAAACGCCAGCGGCGGCCCACCGCGCGCCGGCGCGCGACGTTTACCGGACGCGCTCGGTGGGGCGGCGCT
>JAMOAF010000126.1 GCA_023621895.1 Planctomycetota bacterium | reverse complement strand
TTTCGCCGCCGGGGTGGAGGCAAGGGCCGATGGCTTCGACAAGCTGGCGGCTTACGGGAAGGCCGGCGGCCAGTTCCGCTGGCTGATCGACGTCAACAACGACGGCGTGCCCGATCTGAACGTGCCCGAACCCGCCCAGATCAACGGCCTGCCGGTCGCCGGCCGGTTCGACGGCAATAACCAGAACGGCGATGAAGTCGGCCTCTACTCCGCGGGAACCACGAACGGCTCGACCTGGTATTTCGACACCAACCACGACTTCAAGGTCGATTACTCGCTGAAGAGCCAGTTGCACGGCGTTCCCTTCGTCGGCGACTTCGACGGCGACGGGTACGACGACCTGGCGACCTGGCAGGACGACACCTTCCAGTTCGACCTGGCCAACGGCGCCTTGCGCGGCTGGGACGGCATTGTCGACGCCTCGGTCACCTTCCGGTTCGGCTTCATCGGCGTGCGTGAACGGCCCGTCGCGGCCGACCTCGATCGGGACGGCTACGACGACATCGGCCTCTGGGTGCCGGATCGGTCGGGCGTCGCGCCGATCGAGTCGGGTGAGTGGTACATCCTCGTCTCCAACGGGACGACCCTCTTCAACCGCATCGTCAACGATCCCGACCTGGGAGTGCCGACGATTTACTTCAAGCCGGAGCCCTTCGGGCCCGATCAGTTCGTCCAGTTCGGCGACGGTTACGCGATGCCGCTGTTGGGCAACTTCGATCCGCCCGTGGCCGGCACGACGGCGAGCGATCCGGCGGTCTTCGAAATCACCGGGACCGGCGCGGACGACGTTTTCGAATTCCAGGCCTCGGCCGATGGCAAGATCGGCAGCGTCGTTCTCAACGGCGTGGTGCAGACGATTCCCGCGGGCGTGACCAGCATCGTCTTCGACGGCGGCGGCGGCTACGACACCGCTTCGCTGCGCGGCAGCAGCGGCGACGAGGTCTTCATCGCCAGCCCCGGCAGCGCGACCTTGAGCGGGGCCGGATTCTCCGTCACCACGCGCGCCACGGAGGTCAACCACGGCTACGGCATGGGCGGCAACGACGAGGCCACGCTCTACGACACGGCCGGCAACGACAAGTTCAAGGCCAAGCCGGCCGAGGACTACGCGAAGATGTACGGCGGATCGTACATGAACCGCGTCAAGTTCTTCTCGACTGTCGTCGGCATCTTCAGCGAGGGCAACGACGATTACGCTCGAATCTGGGATTCGGCCGGAGACGACGTGCTGAACGCCTCGCCCACCGAGGCCCACCTCGTCGGCGAGTCGATCGACATCCGCGTCCTGGCCGCCAACCGCCTGCTCGCCTACTCGACCGCCGGCGGTGACGACACGGCCAACCTCTACGACTCGCCCGGCAACGATGTCATGCGGGCCCGAGCGCACAAGACCGTCTTCTCCGGGCCGGGCTTCGACATGACCCTCCGGCAGTGGCAGACGATCCACGCCCTCGCCGAGAACGGCGGCTACGACGTGGCCAAGCTCCACGACACCTCGGGCAACGACATTGTGCTCACCGCCGAGGATTGGGGAAGCCTCTCGGTCGACCAGCCGGGCGGCCGCCGCCTCCTCTACGACGCGCTCGGCTTCGACGTGGTCAAGGCCTACCACAGCAAGGGCAACGACAAGGCGCCCGATCCCGACGTTGTCGACTTCCTCATGCTCGACGGAGATTGGGACACCGACTAACCCCTTGGGCGGCGCCTCGGCGCCTCACCGGCGCCGAGGTCCGCCATTTCGGCCCACCGGTCCTCCGGTAGGGTGGTCCAAGCGCCCCATCGCCATCGGGTCTTCGCGGCCGAATGCACTTCCGGAGCCCAGTGGGTCGGACTGGACGAACGACGGGCCACCGGGAGTGCCACTGGAGACCGCGGGGCGATGCAATCGCGGGGCAAGCCCACGCGGCAGACCCGGACTATTCATGAGCCGGGGATTCTTCGCTATGTCGCGCGCTGTCCTGACCCGAAGCGTAAGCGAGGCCAACCCGGGTTAGCCGCCCTCGCTTACGCTTCGAGTTAACGATCGGCTCATGAATAATGCGGGGACAGGCGCCGCTGCGCGACCGCCCCAAGAGGGCCCCTCGGGACCTCTCAAGGCACGCCCTCGGAGCGAGCGATCCACCCGCCTTGTGGGGGAGGCGCGTTTTCCGTTGCAAACGTCTCTTCCGGGTTTAGAATAACGGGTGAGGGATCGTTCCCGCTCCTGGGAACGGAAGCCCGCTGCGCGGCGGATCGGGACCTGAAGGTCACGCCAAATCCAGGCGTTTCGCACACGGTTTCCAGGAGCCGGCGTTATGAAACAGCGGTCTCAGATTCCGGATCGGGTGATCCAGCAGAGGGTCGCCCAGCAGTTGACTCGCCGCGGCATTCGCCTCCCGTCCGAAGTCCACGTGGAGGTCCGCCACGGCCAGGTTTTCTTAAGCGGCAAGATCGAGTTCGAGATGCAGCGGAAGGCCGCCATCCACGCCGCCACCGCCGTCAACGGCGTCAGCAAGGTGGTCGACCAAATGGCCGTCATGCGCAACACGATCGGCGGCTGGCACACGCAGCACCACTGATCCTTCCCCATCGCCCGTCTCACTCGCCGCGCCCAAGCCCGGTTGCTCCGCCGGCCGCGCTAAGCGACTTCGGTAGCGGCGCTCCGGGCGGAGGCATTGCCCGCCCGGGCGATGACCCTATACCCCCGAACAGGCGACTCGGCGTGCCGAGCATCGTCCAGCGGATGGATTGCATCCTCGCCGGCCACGTTCACGCCGGTGACGGCGGATCGACGTCGAGCACCTGTCCTTCACTCCAG
>JAMOAF010000110.1 GCA_023621895.1 Planctomycetota bacterium | reverse complement strand
GGCGGCGAAGGCGACGCCCAAGCCAGTGGCGAAACCGAAGGCCGCGGCCAAGCCCACGGCGAAGCTGAAGGCGAAGGCCAAGCCAACACCCGAGACGCATCCACAGTACTACCGCCTGTGCATGCGGTGCGAGGAACTGAAGTTTGTCACCGCGTTCCGCCAGGGCGCCAAGACCTGCCGCGCGTGTGAGAAGCGCATCGAGACCAGGCCACAGACGTTGGCCGAGGCCGAGGGCGGGTTCAGTGAGGATTGAACACCTGTTGTTGACCGTCTTGGCCTTGGTGATATGGGGGCTGATTCTTGTGTCCGTACACTTTGCAAACGCCCAAGAACGCGAGATTCAGGTGCCATACGCCGCAGAGACCGAGTTCGACACGACCCCGCCAAAGGTCGCGGTACAACGCGCCGCGTGGCCCTGGCCCGCGTGTTCGGAACCCGGCGTGACGGTCGAGTTGCGCAACCGCATCCAGCGTGACGCGGCCGCGCCGGGCGAGCCAACGATCCGTGGCGTCACCTGGCTATACACCGACCCGGCCGGCAACCAGACGGCGGTGATACGCCACGAGCGGACCTGGGTCATGAGCGGCCCTTACGGGTCGCTCGACGAGCTGTTGAAATGACCGAGACCGAGTGGCAACAGGCAATCCAAATACGCGACCAGACCATCCGCGTCCTGGTGGCCGAACTGCGTCGCGCGTTGGAGCGTCTGTCCTGGCGCGGGTGCGATACGCTGTGTCCGCTGCGGCCCAGGCGGCGCAAGAAGGCCAGGAAGGGATAGATGGCTTCGTTCCTTGACGCGTACCTGTCGCAACCCTGTCTGCCGGGCGACCGCAACCGCGGGCTGTTCGTCTCGGTGTTGTGCGCGCGCGAAGAAGGGTGGTCCGAGCCGGATATTCGCGCGCGGCTTGGCGCGAAGGCGCGTCAGGACGGTCTGGGCCAGCGCGAAGTCGACACCACCATCGCCAGCGCGATGCGGCGCCCCATCTCGCCTCGTGAACGGGAACACTATCGCCAGTCGGGCGGCGTGCCGCTCTCGTGGGGTTCGACGATTGGCGGCAATGTCGCCGTTGATACCCCTCCGCCCATCCCCTCGCCCGCGCCAGACTGGGAACGCACCGACCTGGCCCGGTTCCTCCAGGCGGTGTTCCGGCCCGGCGAGATGGTCTCCTATGTTGTCGAAGCGTCCAACCACGAAGGCAGCGTCCGCCCGGTGGGGCGCGGGGTCCAGCGCCCGCTGGAAAGTCTCCTGGAATACGCGGCGGACAACCCGGCCTGCGACGTGGTCTACTCGAGCGAGGCGGGCGCGTGGACGCGCCTCAACCCTACGGACGGCAAGGGCATCGGCGATGCCAACGTCACCGAGTACCGTCACGCCCTGGTCGAGTCCGATTCGTTGTCGGTAGAACAGCAGTGGGCCGTGCTTGAGCGGCTTCGCGTACCCTGCTCGACCGTCGTACACAGCGGCGGCAAGAGTCTTCATGCCGCGGTGCGCGTCGATGCCGGCCGGGACCTGTCGCTGTACCGCAAACGCGTCGAACGGCTCTACGCCGTGCTGGAGAACGCCGGGCTCCACGTCGACAAACAGAACCGAAACCCGTCCCGGCTCAGCAGGTTGCCCGGCGTGTTACGTGCCGGCCGGCCTCAGTACTTGGTCGCTACGCAGATAGGCTGCCCGTCCTGGGCCGAATGGGAAGCCCACCTCGAAGACGACGGCCTGCCTCCCATCGAGAACGCCGGGGTGGTGTTGCGCGACCCGCCGCCGCTGGCTCCGGAGGTCATCCGCGGCATTCTGCGTCGCGGCCACAAGATGCTGCTCTCCGGGCCGAGCAAAAGCGGCAAGAGCTTTGCGATGATCCAGTTGGCTTGCGCGGTATCGTCTGGTGGCGCATGGTTTGGTTACGACTGCGCCACCGGCCGCGTGTTGTACATCAACCTCGAGATCGACCGCGCCTCGTTTCTGCGGCGGCTCCAAGATGTAGCCGAACGTATCCCGGCCAAACTGGACAGCATTGACACCTGGAGCCTGCGCGGTCACGCCATGGAACTGAACGCGCTCACGCTCCGTCTCGTGAAACGCATCCAGCACGAAGCCTATACGCTCATCATCGTGGACCCCATCTACAAGACCCTGACCGGCGACGAGAACTCCGCGCGGGACATGGCGGCGTTCTGCAACTGGCTGGACGTGATCGCCAAACACGCAGCCGCCGCCGTCGCGTTCAGCAGTCACTTCTCGAAGGGCGTCCAGGGCCACAAGAGCAGCATCGACCGGACCAGCGGGAGCGGCGTGTTTGGCCGCGACCCGGACGCTATCGGGACGCTGACCGAGATGGAATTGCGCGGTCAAGAAGACATCTCGGGCTACTGGCTGGAATGGACGCTGCGGGAGTTCCCCTCAGCCGCCAGGACCCCGCTGGCTTGGGAATGGCCGTTGCACCGTATTGAGCCCACGCTGGGAGACCGCAAAGCCAAGGGTAGTCCCGGCGCTCCGCCAAAAGCCAGTTTCACGCAGATTGAGGAGATGGCCGATTTCAATGGTGGACAGATCGAGCTTGCCGTGTTGGCCAAAGCGCTCAGAGTAAGCGTCAAAACCATACAGCGGCGCATGGCGGCGCCGCCACCCAACCTGGTGCTGGAAGGCAGAATCATCAAACTCGTGAGAGGAGAAGAACCCAGTGAAGATTGAGTTTTTTGTGCCCGGTATACCGAGGCCCGGCGGATCGAAACGGGCGTTCTTCAACCGCCGCACCGGCAAAGCCATGGTGGTCGAGGACTGCAAGACGAACCGCGATTGGCGCGC
>JAMOAF010000399.1:5518-19108 GCA_023621895.1 Planctomycetota bacterium | reverse complement strand
GTGCCCGGGGAAAAGCTCACCCGCTATCTCGCATCGCTTCGCGAGCGGACGTGCGCCCAATTGGAAAGGGTAGCCGGCGGCCCCTTGCCTGCGTCCGCCCAAGCCGGCGGCGGCTCGATCGAGTCGGTTCGCCGTCTCATCGACTTGGGGCAGTGGGAGGAGGCCCTCGGCGCGCTCGGCAAGGACGATCCGCAGCGGTCGGCTCGCGACATGGCGCTGGCGACGCTGTATCGCGCGGTGATTCTCGCCGAATCGGGCCAGGCCAGTGAAGCGGAGACGGACACCCTGTTTCAACAGGCCGTGGCGCAACTCCAGCAGCACCCGGCAGACATCTACCGGGCGCACAACAACTATGCGAATTTCCTTCTCGCCCGATGCCAGGACCGTCTCTACAACCACGCGTTCCAGATCGCCAGCGGCGTCTCGAATCCGCTGATCCGCGCCCTGGTCGCCTGGCAAGGCGCCTTGCACCATTACATGACCGCCTGGACGTTGGCCGAGGAGCTTGCCGCGGCGGAGCGGGGGGCGCTGCTGGCAAACATCGCCAGGCTTTACGGCATCCTCGCGGACGTGATCCGCACGCTCGACGCGCCGGCCGCCGGCGCGCGAGGTTTCGCCGACGGGGAGAATGCCGCCGCGGACTATGCCCGGGCGGCCACCGAGTGGGTGCTCAAGTCGGCGGGCGACTCGGGCGAGGATGCGACCCTGGCCGCCGCCCACGAAACGCTCTCGCAACTCGCCTTCCGGCAAGGCGATTTCGAAGCCTGCCAGGCTCACTGCGAAGTGGCGCTAGCGCGGTATCTCCAGTGCGGCGCCCTGGCCGGCGTCGAAAGCGTTTACAGGACGATCGGCATGGCGGCGCTCGGCGAGGCCCGCGCCGCCGGCGAGCAGACGGCGGGCGCGCTGCGGGCGAAAGCCCTCCAGTCGCTCCGCTGCTGCCGCGTCTTGTCGGACTTTCTCCGCGGCCACGTCCCGCCCGACCGGCTGGGGCTCAGCCGCGCGGGGTTCTTGTCGCGCCGCGCCTACGTCAATCGCAGAATCGCCGAGCTGTTCATCGAACAAGGCCGCGCGGTCGACGCGCTGGACGCGATCGAAGCGGCAAAGGCGCGCAGCCTTCAAGACGTGCTGGCCGCCGGCGCCGTGCTCCGCCCCGCCGCCGGGCTGCCTCCGCGCCCGCTCGGGGAGATTCTCGCGGATTGGCCCGCCGACGTCGCCGCGCTGGAATACTTCCTCTCCGACGA
The DNA here is from genome assembly GCA_023621895.1 of Planctomycetota bacterium. Lineage (GTDB taxonomy): Bacteria > Planctomycetota > Planctomycetia > Pirellulales > Thermoguttaceae > JAAYCB01. The sequence continues at coordinate 17,867 of JAMOAF010000399.1, read as the reverse complement.
GCGGGCCTGGGTGTTTCTAGTCAATACGCGGGGCGAGGTCAGCGCGCACCTGCTCAGCGATGAAGCGGGCCGGCCGCTTGCGTCGCCCGGCCTGGTCGCCCGCATCCGGTCCTTTCTTGCGGGCCTCGACCACCAGGCCGACGCGATGCGCCGCCGCCTGGCCGACGGGGCGGGCTTCGACCATGCATGGCAAGACGATCTGCACAAGCTGTACCGGGAATTGATTCCCGGCGATTGCGTGGACAAGCTGCGCGAGGCGAGGACGCTGCTCGTTGTGCCGCATCACATCCTGCACTACTTTCCGTTTGCCGCGCTCGTGACCAACCGCGACGCAGCCGAGCGGGCGCCGGACGAGATGGTCAAGCCCCGGTTCCTTATCGACGAACCGTTCAACATCAGCCATGCTCCGTCGCTGGCCGCTTGGGACCTGTTGCGGGAGAAGGGCAGCGAGCCGATCCGCCAGGTGACGGCGGCCGGGGTGGCCCGTTTCCAACAGGCGCCGCCACTGCCCGGCGTCGAGAAGGACTTGGAAAACCTGCGAACCGTTTTTGGCGACGCGGCCACGCAGGCCGCGCCGGCCGGCGAGGCAACGGAAACCAGCGCCAAGGCATTGTTCGCCCGCCGCGGGCTTCTGTTTCTGGCCACCCACGGCAAGAATTTCGCCGACCAGCCGCTTTCGAGCTATCTGCTGTTCCACCCGGATGGAGAGAACGACGGCTTTCTGACCGCCCGCGAAATCTACGGGCTCGACGTGGCGGCGGACCTGGTTGTTTTGAGCGCCTGCTATTCGGGACTTGCCGATCGCTCACCCCTGCCTGGCGACGATCTTTTCGGACTCCGCCGGGCGCTCGTTCAGAGCGGCGCCCGCTGCGTGATCGCCGGACTCTGGGACGTGTACGACGGAACGGGCCCGGAACTGATGCACGGCTTCTTTCAAGGGCTGGCCAAAGGCAAGACGGCGCCTGAGGCGCTGGCCGACGCCGAGCGCGGCCTGCTCATGCGTCTCCGCGCTTCCAACAACGTCGAGCCTTGGCTCCACCCCTATTTCTGGGCAGTCTATTCGGCAATCGGCGACGATCGAACCCGGTTCGATCCACAAGCACTCGAGAAAACGGGAAGCCTACCGGCCGGCCCGCCGCCCGGAACGCCCGGCCGGCCGGCCCAAGTCGAGCATGATCGGCGTGACCTGCAGTTCGGGCAGCCGAATCACCGCCAGCGATGGCCGCTGGCATCGGGCGAGCGCGCCGGGATTGACGACAACCACGTTGCCGAACGAGCGGACGCCGGCCACATGGGTGTGGCCGTGGCAGACCAAGTCCCACTGCCCCTCTTGCAGCAGCCGCTCGATCGCCATCGGGGCGTCGCCGTGAAGAAAGGCGATTCTGCGGCCCTCCAACTGGAGTTCTCCCAGCCGGCCATGGCAAGTCTGGCCCGCCGACTCGATCGCCAATGGCATCGTGATCGCGTTGTCGCAATTGCCCAAGACAAAGTGGGCGTCGAACGGTTCGTAGTGGGGGTCGATTCCCGGCGAGCCAATGTCGCCGCAGTGGATCACGTGCTTGACATCCCGATCTTTTAGCGCGCGGACCGCCTCCCGCGCCGGCTCGATCATCCCGTGGGTGTCGCTGAGTACGCCAAGAAGCATCGCTGGATAGGTTTTGCGGGTTTGCACGGTTGTTATTAGGCGGGGCGTCGGCTGCCGCGTCGCCTACGCCCAAGGTGGCGGATTCAAGCTCGCCTGCGCGCCTCTCAGATCGGAACAACGGACCGGAGGGACGTCTTGCCGTTTGCCTAAGAGCTTCAGCGAACCGGGGAATGCGCCGGGACTGGTCCAGGGTTGGTGACTATACCCAAAACCCCCGCTTTGCTCAACACATTTCGGCATCCGTTTCAGACGTTCTCTCGAAAAGCAGGAAATCGTCTCCGCGCCCCCAACCACGTTCGACAAAAGTGTCTCGCCGCACGGTTCTGCAAGATCCTCGCAAGGCCGTTGGGGGCCGGGCAAGGTGATATTCAGGCCCGTTTCTTGGGCGAATCAAAACCTCCCGCGGCGGATTCCGCCGGCGGATCACCGTTGTGGGGCCCGGCGCCGATGCCCGGATGCGGCAAAACATGCCCCGCTCCTTTTCAATGTCATTTTGGGCTGTAGAATGTGCAAAAGTCTCCGCGAAGCCTTGCGTGCGACTGTTCCGCCGCGCTTTCGTCAGGCGCGGCGCGCAGGCGACTCGTTGCCCACCGGGAACTCAACAAGATTCTGGCGCGGCAAGCATGCCCGGTACAAAAATGCGTGGCTCTCCCTTTCCGCCGTGGATCGATCGGGGCCGTCCGCTCTTGGCGGTCGCGGTTGCGCTCGCGCCGGTCTATCTCATCGGCTTGGTTTACCTGGCCGGCTCGCCGCGGACCACCGACGTCGGCTACGTGCCGAAACAGCCGGTTCCATTCAGCCATGCGCTCCATGCGGGCGATCTCGGGCTCGACTGCCGCTACTGCCACACGAGCGTTGAGCGTGCGGCTCACGCGGCGATTCCCTCGACGCAAATCTGCATGAACTGCCACGAGCAGGTCTTGCCCGATAGCGAAAAACTCGCTCTCGTTCGGCGCAGCGCGGACAGCGGCGATCCGATTCCTTGGGTCCGTGTCCACGACCTGCCTGACTTTGCGTATTTCGACCACAGCGCCCACGTCTCCCGCGGAGTGGGCTGCTATTCCTGTCATGGCCGCGTCGACCGGATGGAAGAGGTCAAGCAGGTGGAGACGCTCTCGATGGGCTGGTGCCTGGATTGCCATCGCGACCCGGCCCCGCACCTTGTGCCAGCCGACAGGCTGACCGACTTGGACTGGGCCATGCAAACCGACCAGGCCGCGCGGCGGAAGATCGGCGCCGAGCTTCAAAGAATCAACAACATTCAACCGTCGACCGACTGCTCAACATGCCATCGCTAGAGTCTCACGAGAACGGCCGAAAGCCCTGGCGGAGCATGGCCGAACTGGCCGGCGCACCGGAGTTTCGGGCGCTGCTGGAAGCCGAGTTTCCGAAGGAGGCCGACCCGCAGGGGATCAACCGCCGCCGGTGGCTCCAGTTGATGGGCGCTTCGTTGGCCCTGGCGGGCACGTCCGGCTGCCGCTGGGAGAAGGAAGAGATCATGCCCTTCGCCGAGCGCCCCGAGCGGCGCACTGCCGGCCTGCCCGAGCGGTATGCCACGGCGATGGACCTCGCGGGCGCCGCGATTGGGCTGCTCGTGACGGCGTTCGACGGCCGGCCGATCAAGATCGAGGGCAACCCCCTGCATCCGCAGAGCCTGGGGGCGACCGACTCGCTGGCCCAGGCGGCCATCTTGGGTCTCTACGACCCGGACCGCAGCCGGCAGGTGTTCCACCGCCAGCCGGGCAGCCGGGAGACGGCGGCAGACTGGGAACGGTTCGAAGCGTTTTTCAGGGAGCATTTCGGCGGGCTGCGGGAGACGAAAGGCGCGGGGTTCGCCGTGCTCAGCGACTCGGACAGTTCGCCGACGGTCGCCCGACTGCGCGGGCAGCTTCGCAATGCGTTTCCGCAGGCATCGTGGTATGAATACGAGCCGCTTTCGCGCGATCATGAGCGGCTGGGGAGCATCCAGGCGTTCGGGGCCGCGTATCGGACCCAACTTCGCCTCGATCGGGCCGGTGTGATCGCCTGCTTCGACGCCGACCTGTTCGGCGATCACCCGGCGGCGCTGGCCGCGATCCGGCAGTTCGCCGAGCGGCGGCAGCCGGACGAGCGGATGAACCGCCTGTATGCGATCGAGAGTTGCTACACGATCACCGGCGCGGCGGCCGACCACCGCCTGGCGATCCGCCCGAGTGAAATCGGCGGTTTCCTGAACCAGTTGGAGGCGATGGTCGAGGGGGCCGAAGGGCAGACGCCGCCCGAGTGGAAACGCCTGCTCGAAGCCATTGCCGACGATCTTGAGGGGCATCGCGGCGGCAGCCTCCTGGTTGCCGGTCCCAGCCAGCCGCCGGAAGTCCACGCGGCCGTGCATCGCTTGAATGCCGCGCTGGACAACGCGGGGCAAACGATCGTCTACACGCAGGATCCCGATCCGGAACGCCCCGCGCACTTCGAGGCACTTCGGGCGCTGGTGGCTCGGATGGAGCGGGGCGAGGTGCAGACGCTCCTGGTCCTCGGCGGCAACCCCGTTTACGATGCGCCCGCCGACCTGGCCTTTGCCGCGGCCTTTTCCAAGGTAGCCACGAGGATTCACCTCAGCCAGTTCGACAACGAGACGTCACAAGCGGCCACGTGGCGCCTGCCGCAGGCCCACTTCCTCGAGGCATGGGGCGACGCCCGCGGATTCGACGGGACGTACAGCATCGTGCAGCCTTTGATCGAACCGCTTTGGGGCGGGCGGTCGAAGATCGAACTGCTCGCGGCGATTGCCGGCATGGAAGCGCCTGGCGGATACGACCAGGTGCGGGAAACGTTCAAGGGGCTGATCGCCGGCGAAGAGTTCGAATCGCGCTGGAGAAAGTGCCTGCACGATGGGGTGTTGGAGGGCAGCGCCTGGCCGGCCGTAACGCCGCAGCTTGTTGAGAAAGGTCCGGCGTCCCAGCCGCCTGACGAGAATAGGAAAGGCGAGCCGGGCGGCCTGGAGATCGTGTTTCAGCGCGACGGGAGCGTCTACGACGGGCGTTTCGCCAACAACGGCTGGCTCCAGGAGCTTCCCGATCCGATGACGCGATTGACCTGGGACAACGCGGTTCTGGTCGGGCCGGCAACCGCGGAGCGTCTGGGCCTTGCCGGCGAGGTGCTCGTGCGGTTGACCAGCGGCGGGCGGCGGATCGAGGCCCCGGTGTTCATCATGCCAGGCCAGGCGGAGGACACGCTGGCGATTGCCCTGGGTTACGGACGAACCGCGGCTGGCCAGGTTGGCGGCAGCGCACGGCTTGAGGTCAAACCGGTCGGCGTGGATGCCTACCGGCTGCGACGCTGCGAGGCCCCTTATTTCGACGGACCGGCAACAATCGAGCCGCTGGGTGCCGTGTCGCGCCTGGCCGCGACCCAGAACCATCATGCGATCGACACCATCGCGCTGGAGGGGAAGGCCAGGCGGCTCGGTCAACTGGTCCGCGAGGCGACGCGAGGGGAGTTTCTTGAACACCCGGAAATCATCGCCCACGCGCTGCATTTGCCCGGCGGCGCCAAGGAAGGCGAACTGAATTCGCTCTGGGAGGAGCATTCCCACGACGGCTACCGCTGGGGGATGTCGATCGACCTGGCCAAGTGCATCGGCTGCGGCGCGTGCGTGACGGCCTGCCAGGCGGAGAACAACATTCCGGTCGTGGGCAAGGAGCGGGTACTCGAAGGGCGCCAGATGCACTGGCTGCGCGTGGATCGCTATTTCAAGGGCAGCCCGGAAGGTCCCTCGGTCGTGCACCAGCCGGTGGCCTGCCATCATTGTGAAAACGCCCCTTGTGAACAGGTCTGCCCCGTGGCGGCGACGGTGCATAGCCGGGAGGGGCTGAACGACATGGTTTACAACCGCTGCGTCGGCACGCGGTACTGCGCGAACAACTGCCCGTACAAAGTCCGCCGGTTCAACTTCTTCTACTACCACTTCAACCTCGAAAAGCCCGGCAACGGCGTCTTGAAGATGGCCTTCAATCCCGAGGTCACGGTCCGATCGCGGGGGGTGATGGAGAAGTGCACCTACTGCGTGCAGCGAATCCAGGCGGCGAAGATCGCCGCCAAGAACGAAGCCGTCGCGAGTGGCGATCCGGGCCGCCGGGTGCGCGACGGCCAGGTCGAAACCGCCTGCCAGCAAGCCTGCCCGGCGCGGGCGATCGAGTTCGGCGATCTCGACGACAAGAAAAGCCGCGTGGCGGCGGCGCACGGATCGGATCGGGCCTACGGGATGTTGGCCGAGCTGAACATCAAGCCGCGAACGAAGTACCTGGCGAGAATTCGTAATCCCCACCCGAGTTTGGACACCAGCGAGCATGACCAGTCCGGCCATCGCGATTAGCGACAACACCTCGAGCGACCCGCGGCAGCGAGCACCGCTGATCACCTGCGCGCCGGACTGCGCCCTGATCACCGAGACCGTTTGCCGCGTGGTCGAGCGCGAGAAGACGCCGCTCGCCTGGTACGCGGCGTTTGCCGTTTCCTCCAGTTTCACGGTCGTGATGTTCCTGGCGATCGGCTACCTGTTCCTCCGCGGCGTCGGGGTCTGGGGCAACAACATCCCGGTGGCCTGGGCCTGGGACATCGTCAACTTCGTCTTCTGGGTCGGCATCGGACATGCTGGCACGCTGATCTCGGCGATCCTGTTCCTCTTCCGGCAGAACTGGCGGACGAGCATCAACCGCTTCGCCGAGGCAATGACGATCTTCGCGGTGATGTGTGCTGGGATCTTTCCCGCGGTCCACATCGGCCGCGTCTGGGTGGTTTACTGGCTGGCCCCCTACCCGAACCAGATGCAGATGTGGCCCAATTTCCGCAGCCCGCTGCTCTGGGACGTGTTCGCCGTGAGCACCTACGCGACCGTTTCGCTGCTGTTCTGGTACCTGGGGATGATCCCGGACCTGGCGACGCTGCGGGACCGGGCGGCCAGCCGGTGGCGGAAGTTGGCCTACGGCCTTTTTGCCCTCGGATGGCGGGGATCGGCCCGGCAGTGGCACCGCTACGAGCGGGCGTACCTGCTGCTGGCGGCGCTGGCCACGCCGCTTGTTCTGAGCGTCCACTCGGTGGTCAGTTTCGACTTCGCGGTCTCGCAGGTGCCGGGCTGGCACACGACGATCTTCCCGCCCTACTTCGTCGCCGGGGCGATTTTCAGCGGGTTTGCCATGGTCGTCACGCTGATGGTCCCGGCGCGGGCCTTTTTCGGCCTCAAGGAACTTGTGACGATCCGCCACCTCGACAATATGAACAAGGTCATCCTGGCCACGAGCTGCATCGTCGGCTACGCCTACGCCACCGAGTTCTTCATCGCCTGGTACAGCGGCAGCCAATACGAGCTGTTCGCCTTTCTGAACCGGGCGAGGGGGCCTTACTACTGGGCCTACTGGACGATGGTCGTCTGCAACGTGGTTGTCCCCCAGGTCCTCTGGCTGAAAAAGTGCCGGACCACGCCCTGGATCATGGTGATCGTGGCGATCCTCGTCAACGTGGGGATGTGGTTTGAGCGGTTCGTGATCATCGTCACGTCGCTGAGCCGCGACTTCCTCCCGTCGAGCTGGGGGCATTACGCGCCCACGCGGATCGACGTGGCAATGCTGCTGGGCAGTTTCGGGCTGTTTTTCACGCTCTTTCTGCTCTTCTGCCGCTACTTGCCGATGGTGGCGATGGCCGAGGTCAAGGCGGCGGTTTCCCATCACCCGGGGAGCGATCATCGGCACTGACCGGGCCGCTCGGCTTGCCGCCGGCCGATGGCGGCAAGCCGAGCGGTCAACGAATCGATGACTTTGTAATGAAACGAAAGACACCTGGTCCAATTCATGGCGGATAACGTTCCTCAACTCGATTCCTCGGCCGGCGCGCTCAAGGTGGCGGCGGCCATCGGGCGATTCGCATCGGCCGGCGCGCTCAAGGCGGCCGCCGAGGCGGTCCGCGACGAGGGCTACCGCCACTGGGACGCGCACAGCCCGTACCCGATCCACGGCATCGAGCGGTCAATGGGCATCCGGCCGACGGTGCTGCCTTGGCTTGTATTCGGCGCGGGGCTGACCGGCGCGGCCGTGGCGATTCTCCTCCAATGGTGGACCAACGCGGTCGACTACCCCTTCCTGATCAGCGGCAAGCCGCTATTCAGCCTGCCCGCCAATATCCCGGTTGCGTTCGAACTGGTGATTCTGTTCAGCGCGCTGGCGGCATTTGCCGGCGCCCTGTTGCTCAGCCGCCTGCCCCAGTTCCATCACCCCGTGTTCGCCAGCGAGGAATTTCGCCGGGCAACCTGCGACGGTTTTTTCATCTCGATCGAGGCTTCGGACCCGGAGTTCGACGAGGTGAAGACCACTGGGCTGCTCGAGGCGTTGGGCGCCGAGTCGGTCGAGCTGTGCCGGCTGCCGGCCGCGGCGCCGCGCCTGCCGAGAGCGTTCTACACGGCCGCGGCTCTGGCCGTTTGCCTTGCCTTGCTGCCGCCGCTTGGCGTGGCCTGGTACCGGGCGGCGCCGAAGCGGCAGCCCCGAATCCACCCGCTGCACGACATGGCCTTCCAACCGAAATACAAGGCCCAGGCGGCCAGCGACCTGTTCGCCGACGGCCGGGCGATGCGCCCGCCGGTGGCCGGAACCGTGGCGCGGGGAGAGCTCGACGAGGATCCGCGGCGGGCGACGGGCAAGGATGAGGCCGGCAACTACGTCACCTCGATTCCACTTGCACCCGGCGCGGCAATCGACAAGGCGATGATCCTCAGGGGCAAGGACCGGTTTCGCATCTATTGCGCGCCTTGCCACGGCCTGGCCGGCGGCATGCCGGAGGGCGCGGCGGGCGAGGATGCAGAGAAGTGGCAGGGCATGGTCTCGATCCGGGCAGCGCGGCGCGCGGCCGGAGGAGAGGGGACCTGGACGCCGCCGCGAGTCCTTACCAGCGCTTACGTGCAGGACCAGCCCGACGGGAAGCTCTTTGAGACGATCAGCCGAGGCGTGGTCAACCAGGAGGTGCGGACGATGCCCGGCTACGCCGTGCAAATCCCCCGGGAAGATCGCTGGGCGATCGTGCTTTATCTGCGGGCATTGGGCCGGAGCCAGAATGCCTCGGCCGGCGAGGTCCCGCCGCCGGTTCGAGAGGCATCCGTCAGCGAGGAACCTTGACGAGCAACCTTATGCGCGACCAGGTAAAACGATTCCGATCAGGCGAGCTGCGCGCCCTTGGCGAGATCGCGCCGCGGGCGATCAAGATCGCGCTTGCGATCGCGGCCGCCGCGCTCGCGCTGGCGATCGTCGCGGCCACGTTCGATGAGCAGGGCCCGCGGAGGTTCTTCTTCTCCTACCTGGTCAATTACGCGTTCTACTTGAGTATTTCGCTGGGGGCGTTGATCTTCGTGGCCCTACAACATGCCAGCCGGGCCGGTTGGAGCGTCACCGTGCGGCGGCTGAACGAGATTCTCGCGGCCAACATGCCGCTCCTGGCGGTCCTCTTCCTGCCCGTGGCGATCTCGCTGTTTCTGCCCCGCTGGTGCCCCTTCTCCTGGGCGGATGCGGAGCGTGCCGCCGGCAGCGAATTGATTGCCCACAAGCGCGTGTATTTGAACGTGCCGTTTTTTCTCATCCGCGCGGGCGTGTATCTCGGGTTGTGGGCTTGGATGGCCAGGTTCTTCCTCTCGCGGTCGGTGCGGCAGGATGAATCGGGCGATCCGGAGTTGACGCTCCAGATGGAGCGGTTCAGCGGACCGGCGATTGTCCTGTTCGGCTTCTCCGTCACCTTTGCCTCCTTCGATTGGCTGATGTCGCTGGAGCCCGAATGGTTCAGTTCGATCTATGGCGTCTATTACTTCTCCGGGGCGGCGGTCGGCTCGCTGGCGGCGGTGATCCTCCTGGCAATCGCGCTCCAGAGCGGCGGGCGCCTAACCGAGTCGATCACGGTCGAGCACTACCACGACCTGGGCAAGCTCCTGCTGGCGTTCGTGGTCTTCTGGGGCTATATCGCGTTCTCGCAATACATGCTCATCTGGTATGCGAACATCCCGGAAGAGACGACCTGGTACCTGGCGCGGCAGACGCCGGCCTGGCTCTGGGCGTCGCTGGCGCTGCTGCTGGGGCATCTCCTGATCCCCCTGGTTGGAATGATCTCGCGCCAGGCCAAGCGGCGCAAGGCGATCCTCGGGTTCTGGGCCGCCTGGCTGCTCGCGTTTCACTGGCTCGACATGCACTACCTGGCGATGCCTTCGCTCAGCAACGCCCGATTTCCGCTCGGGCTGGTGGACTTGGGTCTGCTGGTCGGTCTTGGCGGGCTGTACGTGGCCGGCGCGATTCGGGTTGCGCAAGCAGCCTCGCTCGTGCCCGCCAGAGACCCCCGCTTGGGTGAAGCGATCTCCTTTGAAAACGTGTGAATCCGGAAAGGCGCGGCAAGGGGACGATGATGGCGGAACAAAGCGAATTCAATGCCGGCAAGATCGCGCTGATCGGCCTGTTTGGCACGATCATGACTACCGCTGCCGCCTTGACGGCAATCGTTCTCTATTTCGCGATGTGGGCTCGGGTCGAGAAGTCGAGGGAACGGGAGGCGGCCGAACGGATCGCCCGCCGCGTGGAACAGATCAAGGCCGGACGTCCGCCCGGACAACCCTGGCTCGACGCCGATCTCCAGTACGCCGTCCAAGAGGCCGCACTCGGTGTTTACGCGGCGCGTACAATCAAGGAAGAAAACGGCGCCGAGCAGACTCGGTACAGCATGCCGATTGAACAAGCCATGGAGGCGGTGCTCAAGGAAAGAAACCAGGTGGCGGAGACCAACGCAAGCGAGCCGAGTGGGCGCTCCCCGAGTCCCCAAAAAAGCGAGGTGAAATCGTGAGCGTAATTCGCAGCACATCCGGTTGGCTGATGGCGATCGCGGCCGCGGCCGCCCTCGGCCGCCCAGCCGCGGCCCAGCGGATGGAGGCGGCTCCCGACGAGCTGTCCGAAGTCGGCGTCGAGGAGCATCTCAACACACGGCTGCCCCTGGAATTGGCTTTCACGGATTCCAGTGGAAAGCCGGTTAAGCTGGGCGAGTTTTTCGACAACCAGAAACCGGTCATCCTGACGCTCAACTACTCCAACTGCCCGATGCTATGCAGCTTGCAGTTGAACGGGCTGGTTGCCGGCCTGCAAGGCGTCGATTGGAACCTCGGCGACAAATATCGGGTGGTGACCGTGAGCATCGATCCCGAGGAACCATCGGAGCGGGCCGCGGAAACCAAACAGAAATACCTGGAAATCTACGGCCGCGCGAACGTCGAGCAGGGCTGGCACTTCTTGACCGGCGAGGAGAGGAACATCCGCCAATTGGCCAAGACGGTGGGGTTCGGCTATACCTATGACGCGGCGACGCAGCAATACCTGCACGCGGCGGTGACGTTTGTCTGCACGCCGGACGGACGGGTGTCGCGATACCTTTACGGCATCGAGTACCCGCCGCAGACCGTGCGGCTCGCGCTGTTGGAGGCGGCCGAAGGCAAGATCGGCACGACAATGGACAAGGTGCTGATGTTCTGCTTCCAGTACGACGAGCAAAAGGGGAAGTATACACTCGCCGCGGTAAACCTGATGCGGGCGGGCGGCGTTGCGACCCTGCTGTTTCTCGCCGGCATGCTTGGTTGGTATTGGCGGCGGGAATCGCGAAAGGCAAAGAAGCTCGATCCTCAGGCAGTTTGACATGATCGGACAAATGGGTAGCGGACTAGCGCAAGTGGTCGTGCCGGCGCTCGTTGGGCAGTCGTCCACGGGGTCGTTCTGGCTGCCTCCGCCCGACTCGGTCGCCTCCTGGGCGGTGGACAATGCCTTCCACTTCGTGATGTACGTCTCGTACTTTTTCTTCGCGCTGATCTTAAGCCTGGTGGTGCTGTTCGTCTTCAAGTACCGCCGCCGGCCCGGGGTGGAAGCGGTCAAGACGGTCAAGAGCAGCCTGGCCCTGGAAGCGACTTGGAGCTTGATCCCGCTGGGATTGACCATTGTGATGTTCTACTTGGGATTTGTCGGCTACGTGGAGCTCCGCTCGCCGCCGGACCGGGCTTACGAGATTTCGGTCCTGGCGCGGAAATGGTCGTGGCAGTTCACGTATCCCGATGGGACCATCGACAATAACCTCCACGTGCCGGTCGGCGAGCCGGTGCGGCTGGTGATGACCAGCGACGACGTGATCCACAGCCTGTCGATACCTGCTTTCCGGGTGAAGATGGACGTGGTGCCGGGCCGCTACACGCGGACGTGGTTCCAGGGGAAGGAGGTCGGCGCCTACGACCTCTACTGCACGGAGTATTGCGGCACCGGCCACTCCGACATGCTGGCCTCGGTCGTCGTCCACGAACCGGAGGATTTCCAGGCGTGGCTGAAGGCGGCGGGCGACGTTCTCGGCAACAACCCGCCGGCCAAGGCCGGCGAGATTCTCTTCCGCCGCCACGGCTGCGGTTCCTGCCATTCGACCGATGGGACGCCGCGCGTCGGCCCGTCGCTCAAGGGCATCGTTGGCCAGACCCACACGTTCACCGACGGCAGCAGCGCAGCGGTCGATGAGAACTACATCCGCCAGTCGGTTCTCGAACCTGGAGCGAAGGTCCGCCAGGGATTCAGGAACCAGATGCCGACCTACAAGGGGCGACTGAACGACCAGGAAATCACCGCGATCATCCAGTACATCAAGTCGCTGAACTAGCATCAGCGGCACGCAATCGTTATCGACCAG
>JAMOAF010000399.1:0-5507 GCA_023621895.1 Planctomycetota bacterium | reverse complement strand
GACGCCAACATGTCCAGTATTCAAAGCAGTGTCCCGCTCAACTACTTGAACTGCCAGCGCGGCTTTATGTCGTGGGCACTGACGCTCGATCACAAGCGGATCGGCGTGATGTACCTCGTTTCGATCATGGCCTCGCTGGCTCTCGGCGGCCTGTTTGCGATGCTGATCCGCACCGAGCTGATCGCGCCGGGGGAGACGATCGTCAAGGAAGACACGTACAACCAGTTCTTCACGCTCCACGGCGCGATCATGATCTTCCTGTTCATCCTGCCGGGAATCCCGGCGGCGCTGGGCAATTTCATCTTGCCGATCATGCTTGGAGCCAAGGACGTCGCCTTCCCGCGATTGAATCTTGCGAGCTACTATCTGTGGCTCGTCGGCGCCGTGTTCTTCCTTGTCGCGCTGGTCACCGGCGGATTGGACACCGGCTGGACCCTCTACGTGCCTTACGCGTTTCAGACGGACACGCGGGTGCTCACCGCCGGCCTGGGCGCGTTCATCCTCGGCTTCAGCTCGATTTTCACGGGAATCAACTTCATCGCCACCGTGCACACGATGCGCCCGCCGGGAATGACGTGGATGAAGATGCCCCTGTTCCTCTGGGCGCTCTACGCGACCGCGATCATCCAGGTCCTGGCCACCCCCGTGCTCGGCATCACCCTGCTGTTGCTCGTGGGCGAGCTTGTCCTGGGACTGGGTATTTTCGACCCGGCCAAGGGGGGCGACCCGATCCTGTTCCAGCATTTCTTCTGGTTCTATTCGCACCCGGCCGTCTACATCATGATCCTCCCGGCGATGGGGATCATGAGCGAAGTCATCCCCACCTTCAGCCGCAAACACATCTTCGGCTACAAGTTCATCGCCGCTTCGAGCGTGGCAATCGCCTTTCTGGGGTTCCTCGTCTGGGGACACCACATGTTCGTTAGCAGCCAGTCGGTGATGGCGGGCACGATTTTCAGCCTGCTCACCTTCAGCGTCTCGATCCCCTCGGCGATCAAGGTCTTCAACTGGCTGGCAACGATGTACAAGGGCTCGATCGCGCTCGATACGCCGATGCTCTACGCGCTGGCGTTCCTGCTGTTGTTCGGCATCGGCGGCTTGACAGGGCTCTTCCTGGCGACGCTTGCGGCCGACGTCCACCTCCACGACACCTATTTCGTCGTCGCCCACTTCCACTACACGATGATGGGCGGCACGCTGATCGCCTTCCTGGCCGGCCTGCACTACTGGTGGCCGAAGATCACCGGGCGGATGTACAGCGAGTTCTGGGGCAGGTTGGCGGCCCTGGGCGTGTTCATCGGCTTCAATTTGACGTTTTTTCCCCAGTTCGTCATGGGCAGCCGCGGCATGCCCCGGCGCTATCATGACTTCCCGGACAAATTCGCGATTTTTCATTTCCTCTCGTCGCTCGGGGCGTTTCTGACCGGCCTTGCCATGCTCGTCGCCCTCGCCTATCTGCTCCACTCGCTGTTTCGAGGGCGCCGCGCTCCGGCGAATCCCTGGGGCTCGGCGACGCTAGAGTGGCAGTGCGGCAGCCCGCCGCCAAAGGAGAATTTCACCGATCCGCCGCGCGTCGGCGACCCGTACGACTACGACGACCTGAAGTACGATGCGGAGAACGAGTGTTTCGTGCCCATGAATGTTTCCCCGTAGGGTGGTGCAGAGCGGACCAACCAGAGGCGGCTGGAATCGCCGTGATTGCCCGCCGAAACCGAGTGCTTTTACACGACCGATACGGCAGCGCCGCCCCACCGATGGGCGACTACACGGGCACGCGACGGGCCTGGAGACCCGTCCTACGACCCGTATATGGCGAACCACACGGACACGCGACGGGCCTGGAGACCCGTCCTACGACCCGTATATGGCGAACCACACGGACACGCGACGGGCCTGGAGAACCCGTCCTACGACCCACCGATGGCGAACCACACGCACACTTGACGGGCCTGGAGACCCGTCCTACGAACAAGGTATCGTGAGAGCCACTGGACCGATGCCAGAGACCTACACCACAGCCGGGCCCGGAGAGCATGGGCAGGAACATCCCGGCTTCCTCGCCCACCATTTCGACACGCCGCGGCAACAGTTCAACGCGGGAAAACTCGGGATGTGGATCTTCCTCGTCACCGAGATTCTGCTGTTCAGCGGGCTGTTCTGCGCTTACGTCGTCTACCGCGCCAACCATCCCGAAATCTTCATCTACGCCCACCGGTTCCTCGACAAGAACCTCGGCGCCCTGAATACGTGCGTGCTGATCTTCAGCAGCCTGACGATGGCCTGGGCGGTCCGCTCGGCGCAGCGCGAGCGCAAAGCGGCGCTCGCCGTGCTGCTTTCGATCACGCTCCTTTGCGGATTCGTGTTTCTGGGCGTCAAGTATGTCGAATACCGGCACAAGTGGCACGAGGGGCTGCTCTGGGCCAGCCGCTACGAGCCCCAGCCGGAGGCTGCCGGACACGAGGGCGGCCAGCACCAGATCGAGCCGCGCAACGTCGGCATTTTCTTCAGCATCTACTTCGTAATGACCGGATTGCACGCCGTGCACGTGATCGCCGGAATGGGAGCAATCGCCTGGGTGCTGCGGCGATCCCTCCGGGGCGACTTCAACCGCCGGTACTTTGGACCGGTCGACTACGTGGGCCTCTATTGGCACCTGGTCGACCTGATTTGGATTTACCTGTTTCCGCTGCTCTACTTGATCCACTAACGGCCAGGACCATGACCCATCCAACCGCCGCAGAAGCCCACGAAGAGGAAATCGCCCACGTAATGCCGGCGCCCGTGCTGCTGGCCGTGTTCTTCGCGCTGATCCTCTTGACGATTGCGACGGTGGCCGCCACGTGGATCGACCTGGGCGGTTGGAACGTGGCGGTGGCGATGGCAATTGCCACGGTCAAGGCGACGCTCGTGGCGATGTATTTCATGCACCTGCGCTACGACGCGCCGCTCCACGGCCTGATGCTCCTGGTCGCCGTGGCGTTTGTCGCCCTGTTCATCCTTGTAACGCTGCTCGACACGCTCCAGTATCAGCCCGACGTCGAGCAGTACCGGGATTCGACTCAGACGATCTCGGGCACGACGAACGGCTTTCGATAGTCGCGCGAGAGCATTTTCGACGCTTCCGGGTCGCCCGGGAAGCTCTCCTTGACCGGATCGAAGGCGACGGTCCGCCCCAGGCGGTAGGCGATGTTGCCCAGGTGGCAGAGTGCCGAGGAGAGGTGGCCGTCTTCGATGTCCACCCCCAGGTCACTGGTTTTCCGGCTGCGGACGGCGGCGATGAATCGCTCGTATTCGTTGGAGCCTTCCTCCCGCCCCGGCCCCGGCTCGCGCTTCTGGCCCAGGTAGGTCCGGTAGCCAAAGTAGTAAACCTGCATGTAGCCCTCGGAGCCGTAGAACGTGACACCGACCGCGTTCGAGGCGGGGTCCGCGCCGAAGCCCTCCTGGTTCGTGATCCAGTGCCGGGTTTCGAAGACGAGCATCTTCTCCTTGTCGGGATACTCGAAGATGCAGACGAGCGTGTTGGGCGTCTGCTGGTCGTCGTCGAACATGAAATGGCCGCCGCCGGAGTGAACCCGTGTGGGCAGACCGACGCCCAGGCCCCAGCGGGCCATGTCCATTTCGTGGACCCCCTGGTTGCCCATGTCGCCGTTGCCGTAGTCCCAGTACCAGTGCCAGTTGTAGTGGAAGCGGTTGGGGTTGAACGGCCGCAGCGGCGCCGGCCCCAGCCAGAGATCGTAGTTGACGCCCGGCGGCACGGGACCGTCCGGCTTGCGGCCGATCGTGTCGCGCCACTTGAAGCAGACTCCGCGGGCCATGTAGACCTCGCCGATCGCGCCCGCGTGGAGCTTCTCGATCGCTTCGCGGATTGCCGGCGAGCTGCGGCCCTGGGTGCCGTGCTGGCACATCCGCTGGTGCTTCCTGGCCGCCTTGACCAGTTGCCGCCCCTCCCAGATGTTGTGAGAGCAGGGCTTTTCAACATAGACATCCTTGCCGGCCAGGATCGCCGCGATGCCGATCAGCGAGTGCGTATGGTTCGGCGTGGCGATGCCCACCACGTCGATCTCCGGGTCTTCGACCAGCTTACGGTAGTCGGTGAACCGCTTGATCTTCCGGCCGGTGCGCTTTTCGAACTGTTCGGCGCAGGAGTTGAGAACCGACTCGTCGACGTCGCACAAGGCGGTCACGGCGGCCCCCTCGACCGCCTCCAGGCCGCTCAGGTGGTGGCCTCCCTTGCCGCGCAGCCCGATACAGGCGGCGCGGATTTCGCCGTTGGGGCTGGCCGCCGCCCGGGCGAATTGAAGATACGGCGCTCCAGCCAGCCCAACGGCCGCGCCGGCAGCCGCGCTGCGGAGGAGAAACTCGCGACGATCAAGTCTGGAAGTCATGAAAGCGTACCTCGCTCGGAGTCAGGCCGGCCCGCACGGGCCGAGGCCGAAGGTGTTTGGCTCCACTATAAGGGACCGCCAATCCGAGTGGCAAGTGCGGCCCGCGCGCCGCTTCCTCCTGGTTCCCAAGCTCCAGCTTGGGAACCGTTCCCCCGCTTCCTGGTTCTCAAGCTCCAGCTTCCTCCTGGTTCCCAAGCTCCAGCTTGGGAACCGTCCCCCCGCTCGGGACCGCCCCCGAGTGTCCCGCGACGGCCGTTTGGAAACGCCTACTTCGTCACGGCGATCGACTTCCGGAACAGCGCGAGGCTGTAGGCGAAGAATGCCAGGCCGACGGCCGCCACCATCACGTAATGGGGCCAGACCGCCTCCAGGCCGCCGCCGCGATAGATGATCGCTTGCGAGAAGCTGACGAAATGCCGCGAAGGCAGGAAGAACGTCAGGCATTGCAGCCATTGCGGCTGGCTCTCGACAGGTGTCGTTCCGCCGGAGAGAAGCTGCATCGCGACGACCACCAAGATGATCAGCAGCGAAAACTGCGCCATCGAACGGGCGATGGTTCCCAGGAAAATTCCCAATGCCGTGGTGAAGAACAGGTAGAGCACGACGCCGACGAACCACAGCCATCGTGAACCGGCGAACGGCACCTTCAGAACCAACTGTACCACGACCGCAAGGGAAAGCGCCGTTGCGACGAGAATCACCAGGCCGTTCGCCCAAACCTTTGCCATGGCGATCTCGAAGGCGCTCAACGGCATCAC
The DNA here is from genome assembly GCA_023621895.1 of Planctomycetota bacterium. Taxonomy (GTDB): domain Bacteria; phylum Planctomycetota; class Planctomycetia; order Pirellulales; family Thermoguttaceae; genus JAAYCB01. The sequence goes on along the minus strand of JAMOAF010000399.1, from coordinate 364 downwards.
GAGCAGGTGTTCGAGGGTGCCGTGCTCCCGTTCCCGGATGACCGCGGCGCCGGTGAGAATGATCGCCAGCATCGTCACCTGGTTGATGATCGCCACCACGCCGGAAAACCACGAGGACTCTCCGTTCGGATTGAACAACTTGTTCACGATGAGGTTTATCGGATCGCTTGCCGACTGGTCGGTGCGGGAGAGGAACGTCGTGATGCGGTCGTTGATGATGTTCTGGATGTAGTTCGCGCCGATGCCCGCCTGCTGCATGGCGGTGGCGTCGATGTTCAGTTGAATGTCCGGCTGCCGGCCTGCGCGGAGATCGTCTTCGATGAGGTATGGGATTTCAACGACGAACATGAAACGCCCCGCGTCC
>JAMOAF010000980.1 GCA_023621895.1 Planctomycetota bacterium | reverse complement strand
ACGGCGGACGTCTGCTGCTACACGGGCGACCATGCTTACCTGAACTGGGGCCGGGGCGAAACATGGGTCCCCGGCGCGTCGCTGCGGCTCGGCAAGGGGTATTCCTACGACCTGATCAACACCGAGGTGCTGCTATCGCGGCTGTCGGTCGACCGCGGCGACCTGGTGTTGCCCGACGGGATGCGATACCGCGTGCTGGCCGTCGACCTGGAGAGCGATGCGATGGACGCCGCCGCGCTGGCGAAGATCGTCGAGCTGGCCGAATCGGGAGCGACCCTGGTGTTGGGCAATCGCCGCCCGGTGCGCGCGCCCGGCTTGGATGACTATCCGCAATGCGATGAACGAGTCCGCCGGCTCGCCGCGCGGCTCTGGGGAGGAACCGAGCCCTCCGAGAAGCGCCGATCGCTGGGACAAGGCGAGGTCTTTTGCGACACGCCGATCGACGAAGCCCTCCGGGCCAAGGGCATCGAGCGCGACTTCGAAGGCCCCTGGGACTACCTCCATCGCCGCGGCGAGGACCTGGACGTTTACTTCGTGGCCGGCAGCGGCCAGGCCGATTGCACGTTTCGCGTTTCGGGCCGCGAGCCGGAACTCTGGGACCCGGCGACCGGACGGATTCGCGAGGCGGTCTGCTACCGGCCTGGCGATGACGGCCGGACCACCGTGCCGCTCCGCCTGCCTGAAAACGGTTCCGTGTTTGTCGTGTTTCGCGCTCCCTGTAAGGGCGATCGCCTCCTCTCGGCATCCGGGCCGGACGACGGGCTGGAAATCGAAGGGCGGGGCGAGCGCGGATACCGGTTGAGCCTCTGGAAGCAGGGACGCTACGAGTTGGCGTCGCCGAAAGGGCAAATCGCGCTGGACGTCGACGACCTTCCCGCGCCGCGGCAGATCGCCGGGCCTTGGACGGTCCGTTTTACGCCGGGTTGGGGCGCGCCGGAGTCGAGCGTGTTCGAGAAACTCATCCCCTGGAACGAGCACCCGCTGGAAGGGATTCGCTTCTTTTCCGGCAGCGGAACGTACCGGACCACGTTTGAGCTTGGCGACGCCGAAGCCGCCTCGCTGGTCAAGCTGCACCTCGGCCAGGTCGGCAACATCGCCACGGTCCGCGTCAACGGCCGCGATCTTGGCGCCGTGTGGACGGCCCCCTGGAGCATCGACCTGACCGGTTGTGTCAACGCCGGGCGCAACGAGCTGGAGATCGAGGTCGCCAACCTGTGGGTCAACCGCCTGGTGGGCGATAGCCGCTTGCCGCCGGAAAAGCGGCTCACGCGGACCAACGTTCGCCTGTTTGGGCCGGGCGAGAAGTTTCGCGCGTATCAAGGATTCTCACCGGAAACGCCCTTGACGCCCTCCGGACTGATCGGGCCGGTGACTCTCCAGTTCGGCCGCAGCGTGGTGCAGAGCTCGCCGTCGCGCGGTGGTTGAAGTAGCAGCACAACTCCGTTTTGTCAGGCTGCCGCCGTGGGGGTCCGGTGGCCGGGAAACAGGCAAGTCCCCCACGAACAACCGTCATGAGGAGGAACCGATGTCGCATTCTCACCAACTGTCTGGATGTGTTTGCTGCCCAATGAGTCGCCGCGGGTTTCTGGCCGGATGCGCGATATGCACGGGCGCGATGGTGATCCCCGCCGGCGAGAGGATCGCGCTGGCGGCCGGGCCCAAGAAGAAACGGGTTCGCGTGATCTACGCGCTCCACGCCGATGTCCAGCCCGGCCCCGACTGGCCGAACGTGGGTTTCGATTTCAGGCCGGTCATGGAGAGAATGACGGCCGCCCTGTCGGCAGGCTGCCCGGAGATCGAGCTGATCCCGGCGACCGCCACGGGCGAGGAGCAGGCCAAGGCAATTTTGGCGAAGGACGCGGAAGCGAAGATCGACGGCTACGTGGTCGTGCAGTTGAACTGCTGGAACCGCGTTGTGCAGACCATGGCCGCCTCGGGCAAACCGGTGCTTTATGCCGACTTTCCTTACGCGGGAAGCGGCGGGTTCCTGGTCTACACGGCCGGATTCCTCCGGCAGAAGACGCCGAACCTGGGTTTCATCGGTTCGTCGAAGTTCGACGACGTGGTCGAGGCGGCCAAGTGCTTCCTCTCGATTGAGAAGCCCGACCAGTTCGCGGCGGCGGTGGCCAAGGTGCGGGCGGCGCGGACCAGGCCGGCCGGCAGCCAGGAGTGCAGGCCGGACAACGTGGCGTTTGCGTCGCCTTCCGAGTGGAAGGAGAAGATGAGCCGGTCAAAAATCCTCACCGTCGGCGGCGAGGGGTGGCGCGGTCCGAAGCCGGTGATCGAGGAGCTCGGCGTGCAGGTGATGGAGATTCCTTACGCCGAGGTGAACGACGCCTGGAAGGCGGCCGACAAGGACCAGGCCCGCCAGGTGGCCGACAAGTGGCAGAAGCGGGCCAGGACGATCGCCGGCGTTTCACGCGAGACCCTGGAGGCTTCGGCGGCCATGTATCTCGGCCAGAAGGCGGTCCTCCAGAAGCACGGCGCCGATGCGATCACGATCAACTGCCTCGGCGGATTCTACGGCGGGCATATCCATGCCTACCCGTGCTTGGGGTTCCACGAGCTGTGCAACGAGGGCCTCGTCGGCGCGTGCGAGAACGATCTCGTCTCGGCGGCAACGATGGTCGCGCTGAAGAACCTGACGGGCGGCCGCACCGGTTTCATCTCCGATCCGGTCATCGACATCGCCAACCGCCAGATCATCTACGCCCACTGCGTGGCCCCGAATCGCGCGTTCGGGCCGGAAGGTGAAGAAAACCCGATCGAGATTCTCACCCATTCCGAAGATCGGCAGGGCGCTTC
>JAMOAF010000012.1 GCA_023621895.1 Planctomycetota bacterium | reverse complement strand
AAGGCCCAGGGCAGCCCGGTCTGGAAACTCTGGGGCCTCGATGCGTCGCGCCTGCCGGTGACGGACTACACGATCGGCATCGACCAGCTCGACGTGATGGTCCGGAAGATGGCGGAATTTCCCGGCTGGCCGGTCTACAAGATCAAGCTTGGCACGCCCCAGGACCTGGAAATCGTCGGCCGGCTGCGCCACCATAGCGACGCCGTCTTCCGCGTCGACGCGAACTGCGCATGGACGGCCGACGAGGCGATTCGCAACTCGCGGGCGCTGAAAGTTCTCGGGGTGGAATTCATCGAACAGCCGCTGCCGCGGGAGGATTGGGACGGCATGCGGCGACTATTCCGCGAGTCGGCTCTGCCGATCATCGCCGACGAGAGCTGCCAGACCGAACCGGACGTCGATCGCTGCGCGGAGTGTTTCCACGGCGTCAACGTCAAGCTCGTCAAGTGCGGCGGGCTGACTCCGGCCAAGCGGATGGTCGATCACGCGCGATCCATGGGCCTAAAAACGATGGTCGGCTGCATGGTCGAGTCGACGGTGAGCATCTCGGCGAACGCTCAGCTTCTGCCGCTTCTGGACTACGCCGATATCGACGGCGCTTTGCTCTTAGGTGAAGACATCGCCACCGGCGTCCGCATCGACGCCGGCCGGGTCATCCTGCCGGACGAGAACGGCTGCGGGGTGCGCCTGCTTCGGTAGCCGCCGCGGAACGCGACCCGGCTGAGGGTGAATTCCTCTTGCGGCGGCCGGCCCTCGTTTTGGTGCTGGCGATCGATTCCGTTTGCGGGCGCTGTCTACGGCAGGCCAACTGCCTCGCCGCCAGCCATCGAGCCGAGCGCGCCCCAGACTCCGTAGGGACTCCGGCCGCCCCTATTGCCGGGCTGCGGCGCGGCCAGGTTGCCAGAATCGATGGTCTCGCTGATAAACTGGACGGACCCGTCCATCATCACGCAGTTGACGCCGCCGGGATGGTAGCTCGATGGCGAGAAGATGCCCCACTGCCAGCTATCTCCGCCCGCCAGGCACGACGCAGAGTTCGGCGGCAGGACGGTCGTGATGCCGTTCCAGGCGGGCCGCCCGTCGGCCCAGCGCTTTCCTACCACCTTCTCCTGATGCGTTTCGATGCCGCTTCGATAGCGGCCGTCCGGCCCGGCCGTCGCGCGGCACACGGTCGGGTCGCTGGCGATCGTGGTGCCCACATTCTTGGCGATGTCGCCGCGAATCGCGCCGGTTGTTAAGTAGATGCATCGCTCGGCCAGGCCGATCGTGTTGCTGGTGCCATCGCGAATCTCGGCGAAGCTGCCGTAGTGCTGGTGCGCAAACGGCCCGCGATTCGGCGTGTCGTACGCATTGTTGTTCATATGGTCGCCAACGCTGAACATGTAGTTGTTGTAGGCCTGGTCCGAGCTCGGGTTTCGCGTGCTGGAGCCGCTGTCGGACGGGCAGAGGAGAGCGGGCGTTTGCTCGCGAAACGGGGGAAAATCCGTTCGCCACGCCGCCGGGCCGAAGGGTGGATACGTCATCGTTCCGTAGGTGCCGCCACTGCTGATCTGGTCCCACAAGGGCCCCTGTTCGAGATAGGGCAGCAGAGCGATCATTCCGCAAAGCTGACCGTTGTTGCCGTTGTCCCACGGGTTGGTTCCGATCGTGCCTCCGCTCAGCGTCGGAAACTTCCTTGTTGAGTCGTGGTAGTTGTGCAGCGCCAGCCCAATCTGTTTGAGGTTGTTGGTGCATTGGCTTCTGCGGGCCGCCTCCCGCGCGGCCTGGACCGCCGGGAGCAGCAGCGCGATCAAGATTCCAATGATCGCAATGACAACGAGCAATTCCACGAGTGTGAAGCCTGGTTTACGATATCTTCGCGGCATGGTGGTACTCCTTGAAGAAGCAGTAATGGAAACGAGGCCTTAGTTCGTCAGGTCAAAACTGAATTCGTTTTTGCCGTCGGCAGCCACCGAGGCCTGCAAGTCGGTCGTGCCGATGGCGGAGTACTTTTCGGGCAGGAGATTGCGGGTCTGCGCGGATTTCATCGCTTCTGCGCCAGCAGGCATTGCGCCCGTCTCCGTGGAATTGAATTGCCTCTCCGGTCCCTCGGTCTCTGTTTTTCGGACCATGACCTGGTAATCGCCCGGCATCGCACCGTCCCTTTCACCCTGCGTGCTCAATTCGGTCTTGCCGTCTGCACCAGTGACGCCGTAAGCCGCCTGTCCATCTCCCTTGGGAACGAAGGTGACGTGCGCCCCTTGGACAGGCGAACCGTTGTGTGTTACCGTCACAGCGACGGGCACCCGCGGCGGACCGCCGTCCCCTCCGCGCGAGCAGCCGAACACGGCCGCCATCATTAAAGCGGCACAACCGAGCACCAGGGCACAATTTCTCATAACATCTGGCCTCCCAAGAAACAAGAACAGAGAAGGCTCGCATCGCCGTGCATGCAAGCCGCGGACGAACGATATCGTCGAACGCCGACCGGCGGCGATAATCCACTTACGAAACCTCATCACCCGTTTTGACTGTTCCCAACCGATCAACTGACAGGTCACTTCAGTGTACCAATGGCGACGACTCCAGCACAACAATAGCGCCTCATTACTCTGTAATATTTACATTCGCATTTACAATAGGTCAACTATTACACTGGCTTTATACTACCTCATGGCGGGGTGCCGCACCGCCCAGGAGGCCGACACCGGGCGATCGAAAAACACGCAGACTCGCGCCGAACCGCCCAACGACCAAGAAAGCCACTCTTCGGGTGTTGCCGGTTCCTTCGCTTGGAGGGAGTGTAAACGGTTGCGGCGATTGGAAC
>JAMOAF010000188.1 GCA_023621895.1 Planctomycetota bacterium | reverse complement strand
AGGGGGGGCTGCACGCCCAGAGCCGGAAGAGCCTTGCTTTCTTTTCGGTACTGCCGCCCGCAAACTCGTCTTAACCGGCAGATGCTGTCACTCCGGCCCTATTTTTGGCCATTCTGATCCCTCTTCTTGGCGGGAGGCTCCACGGAATCCCCCCTCCAGCGCGTTTTACGTTGGAGAGTAACGACTTTGACGGACGATCCGATTATCAGGATTATTCGTGTCGTGCCGATTGTTTGGATGGCAAGCATTGCATCGACTAATCCGATTTTGCCGATTGTGAGGCCGGATTGCCGTACTCCGAGGCACTTCATACCCGCCGCGGCCCCGGCAGAATTGGCAACCAAGGCTGTCAGCAGGCGGCCGTCGTTCGGCCACGTCTCCGCCAGGTTCGGCAAACGGACTGCTGGCTCTTGCCCGCCGACGACTCCTCGCTGACACCTGATGGCTATTACGAAGGGGCTTTCCACGGCGACACCGAGGGATTCGTGCCGGTTCGCCCAGTTGTGGGGGAAAGGAATGATCAGAAAGCGTCGGAATCGGGCAGCGATTGTGGTATTCTGTGCACTCGCCGCCGCGGCGGCGGGCGGTTGCAGCAGCATCAGTCCGCGCCAGACCGTTTCACCGTATCACTTCAGCAGGGGAATGGATGGCGGACCGCGAAGCCAGCAGGAGCCGATCAACCTGGTCCGGCTCCGGCAGGACCCGCCGCCGGTCTACATGCTCGGCCCCGGCGACACGCTCGGAATCTACATCGAAGGCGTCCTCGGCTCGCGCGATGAACCGCCGCCGGTCCACTTCCCCGAGCAGAAGCAGCGCGACATCCCGCCGGCCATCGGGTACCCGATCCCGATCCGCGAGGACGGCACACTGCCGTTGCCGCTCGTGCCCGCCGTGATCGCCGACGGGCTGACGCTCACCCAGCTCGAAGCCGCGATTCGCAAGGCCTACACCGAGGACCAGAAAATCCTCGTCCCCGGCCGCGACCGGATCATCGTCACGCTGATGAAGCCCCGAACCTACAAGATCCTCGTGATCCGCGAGGATATCCGCGGCGCGATCAGCCAGCGCAGCCTCTCGCAGGGGGAACTGGTGATCGGCAGCGAGCAGGCCGGCGCCGCCAACCTGGTGGAGCTCCGGGCATACGAGAACGACGTCCTCCACGCGCTGAGCGAAAGCGGCGGCCTGCCCGGCGTGAACGCCAAAAATGAGCTGATCATCCTCCGCGGCAGCTTCGACCAGGCCCAGGACCTGGCGCCGATCCTCGACGACCTCGATTCCTACGTGGAAGTCTCCGACCGGCCGTCCTCGGAGAAGAAGAACATCGTCCGCATTCCCTTGCGCGGAAGCCCCGGCTCGCCGGTGCAGCAGTTGCGCCAGCAGGACATCATCCTCGACAACGGCGACATCGTCTACATCCGCTCCAGGGACGCCGAGGTCTTCTACACCGGCGGACTGCTCAAGGGCGGCCAGCACCCCATCCCTCGCGACTACGACCTCGACGTGCTCGGCGCCATGGCCATGGCCGGCGGGTCGATCGCGGCGGCGGCCGGCGGCGCCAACATCGACGGATTCGGCAGCGGCGTCGGGTCGATCTTCCCGCCCACGCGCGTCCTGGTTATCCGCACCGTCAACGGCCGCCAAGAGGCGATCGAGATCGATCTGCGCAGGGCCCTGGCCGATTCCGGCCAGCGAATCCTGATCGAGCCCAACGACTTCATCGTGCTCGAATACCGCCCAAAGGAAGTCTTCATGAACATGATCCTCTCCACGTTCCGGATCAACTTCTCGCTCAATTCCCTGTGGGACTAGGCGCTGCCCGCGCTGCACTCCCAATCGCCTCGGAGCGGGCAGGAATCGGCCGGCCCGCTCCGTGGGCGTTTCTTGCTGAACGGCCAGGCATTGGTGGGACCCGCGGGCCGCTCGGAGGTCCCGGCGGAGGACGAAATCACCCGCAGAGCTGATGCCCAACGAAGGGGAATGCGAAGGCCTGGCACCTCTCCAGGCGGCGAAGAAGTTCGGCTCCGGCAGGTTTATCCGGCACGGAGATTTCGCCGACACGCTCAAGATCGCCGGAAAGCTGCTCGGCGACATGGGAATTGATTCACCAGGCCGTGGGCTGGATGCTGAGGGAAGTTGGGAAGCGGTGCGTGCCGGTGCTGGAGGAGTTCTCGGCCGGGCACTGCCGAGGGATGCTTCGGACGATGCTCCGTTACGCCATCGAGCGTTTCCCCTAAGAGAAACGGCGGAAGCACAAGAGCGGGATCGTGTGGACGCAATCAAGGCTCCGGGAGTGTGAGTTATATCCCTTTTTCTAAGCGCACTAGGGAGAGCCACCCTATGTTGGCAATGAGCCGGAGGACGTACACATGCCTGACGACGAGCCTCAACGGGCTGAGTGCGATTCTCCTGGTCGGCTCGATCTTGGCCCTCCAGGCGGACTGGCTCCAGGATGCTGACCTTTTGGTTCGATTCGCTGTATTCCCCGGAGGTCTTATCGCCGGAGGCATCGTGTTTCTACTCAATGGGTGCGTTGAGCATTACGCCGACATCCTGCCACCGAGGTACCGGGGGCGCCGAAATGCGCATTCTGAGTGGCAGTCCATTTACGGCGCCGAACAGATGCGGGTCGTCGAGTCAATCCTGAAGCGGTTCACTCGTTCCCACGGGTTTCGCACAACGGATGCTCTTCAGTTTGAGCCGGAGGATCGACTTGAGGAACTGATGCGGGAGTTCTATCCGGGTCGTTCCGATGTCGATGATCTGCTTCGGCAAGCGGATCTGACCAGCAGTGTGGCGGATCCTCCAAGC
>JAMOAF010000225.1 GCA_023621895.1 Planctomycetota bacterium | reverse complement strand
AGCCAGCCGCGCGTCGGCGCGTCTTCCGACCAGTGCTCGGCCACGATGTCGCAAGCCCCGGCCAGGGCGGCCGCCTCGTCGGGCACCTCTCGCTCGGGCGCCACGTAGGGCCGCAGAATCTCGCTCCGCGGGCGGCTGAGCGGCTCCTGGCGGAGGAGAATCTCGGCCAGCGGCTCCAGGCCGCGCTCGCGTGCGATCGTCGCCCGGGTCCGCCGCTTGGGCTTGAAGGGGAGATAAAGGTCCTCCAGCTCCCTCTTGTCGCCGCAGTCCTCGATCTGGCGGCGCAGGGCGTCGGTCAACTGCCCCTGGCCATCGATCGTCTTGAGGATTGTCGCCTTCCGGTCGGCCAGTTCCCGCGCCTTAGCCAGCGACTCGTCGATGGCGCGGAGGGCCTGCTCGTCGAGCCCGCGGGTCGCCTCCTTGCGATACCGGGCGATGAACGGGATCGTGCCGCCCGCGGCCAGCAGGTCGGCCGCCGCGCGGACTTGCCCCGGGGCGACCTTGAGGGCCGCGGCAATCGCGGCGATCGATTTTTCCAGGTTGAAACAGTCGAAGGATTTGTCGTCCATGGGTACTCCGGAGTGCGCGGAAGCAACGCCCGGTGGCGGCTCGGAGCGCGGGGCAAGCCCACGCGGCTATCGGTGATCGGTCTGTGGCGGCTCGGAGCGCGGGGCAAGCCCACGCGGCTATCGGCGATCGGTCTGTGGCGGCTCAAGCGCGGGGCAAGCCCACGCGGCTATCGGCGATCGGTCTGTGGCGGCTCAAGCGCGGGGCAAGCCCACGCGGCTATCGGTGATCGGTCTGTGGCGGCTCGGAGCGCGGGGCAAGCCCACGCGGCTATCGGCGATCGGTCTGTGGCGGCTCGGAGCGCGGGGCAAGCCCACGCGGCTATCGGTGATCGGTCTGTGGCGGCTCGGAGCGCGGGGCAAGCCCACGCGGCTATCGGCCGGCAGGTTCATCCTTCTCAGTACTCTCGCGCTGGCGGAAAAACAGCCGGATCGGCACTTCGCCGAAAGGAAGTTGGTCGCGGAAAACGCTGAGGAGGTAACGCTGGTAGCTCGGCGAAAAGGCCTTGGGGTTGTTGCAGAACAGGACAATCGTCGGCGGCTGGGCAGCAACCTGCGAGGCGTAGTAGACTTTCGGCCGCCGGTGGCCGGTGAAGAGCGGCGGCGGATTGTGCTCGATTGCGGCCTGAACAAGCCGGTTCAAATCGGCGGTGGCGACGCGGCTGAGCGACTGCTTGTAGAGCATCTGGGCGTGGTTGAGGAGCTTCTTGGCATTCCTGCCGGTCTGGCCGGTGATGAAGGCGATCGGCACGTGCTGGGCCGTGCGGAAGGTGTCGCGGAGGTAGTCGGCCCACTCTTGGGTCGGCACGCGATCGGCCAACAGGTCCCACTTGTTGACCACGTAGATGCATGGTTTGTAGTGTTGGGCGATGTAGTCGCAAAGTTGCTTGTCGACCTTGCTGACCTCCTCGGCGGCGTCGAAGAACATCAGCACCACGTCGGCGCGGCGGATGCTCCGCTCGGCGCGGTTGGCGCCGTAGAACTCCAGATCGCCCGAGATGCTCTTGCGGCGGCGGAAGCCGGGCGTGTCGATGGCGATGAACGTCTTGCCGTCGAGTTCGAACCGCACGTCGACACTGTCGCGCGTCGTGCCGGGCACCTCGCTGACGATCAGCCGGTTGGACTCGACCAGCGTATTGATGAACGTGCTCTTGCCCACGTTGCGGCGGCCGACGACCGCGAGCTTCATCTCCGGCAGGCTTTCCTCGGTCTCATCGGCCGCGGGCGGGGGGAGCAGCTCGAGGAGCTTTTCGAGCAGGGTCGACTTGCCGCGGTTCTGCTGGGCGCTGACCGGGAGCATCTCCCAGCCGAACCGGCGGAATTCATCCGCCGCCGCATGGAGCCCCTCGTGGTCGGTCTTGTTGGCCACGCAGATCACCGGCGCGTCGGCGGCGCGGAGCCGCCTGGCCACGACCTGGTCGAGCGGCGCGGGACCCGTGCGGGTGTCGACGACGAACAGGATCACGTCGGCCGCGTCGATGGCCAGCGAAATCTGCTCCTCGATGTGGTCGGTCAACTTGTCGACGTCGTCGATTCCCATCCCGCCGGTGTCGATCAACTCGACGAGCCGGTCTTCGATCTCCAGGGGCTGGATCATGCGGTCGCGGGTGACGCCGGCCACCGAGTCGACGATCGCCAGTCGCTGGCCGATCAGCCAGTTGAACAGGCTCGACTTGCCCACGTTGGGCCTGCCGACGATGGCGACTTGCGGGATACCCATGAGAAGTGGACGGTGTGAGGCTAAAGGGGTGCTGCGGCCGAGAGGCCGCAATCTCTTGCGTACCGTTTATCATAGTCGGCAACCCGAAATCCCGATAGCCGCGCGGGCTTGCCCCGCGCTTGGACCGTCGTGGGGGCTCACGCGCGGGGCAAGCCCACGCGGCTATCGGCCCAGGGGCGGCTCCAAATCGCCGGGACCTGCCAAACGGGGCGCCGTCCGCTATACTGGTTTTGAAATTTCCGATTTGAGGAGCCGCATGAGCGAACAGCCCAGTGCCGAACATTCCGTGCGAGCGGTTTTGCAGAGACTCGAGAGCCTGCGAAGAGCCGGAGTGACCCATCTTCGTAAGGCCCCGGCGGGAGCCGAGCCGGGAGCGGCGCCCGCGGCGCTCCCGGCGGCGTCCATCCCGGAGTCCTCTAGCTTGCCGCGTGAGCCAATGCCCAGCAAAAGTGCCCAGAAGGCGAAGTCGCCCGCCGCCGCGTTCCGGGTGGAGGCCCTGGCCGAGGTCGAGAGACGCGTGGCCGGGTGCACCCGGTGCGCAGAACTGGCCGCCAGTCGCACGCAAACGGTTTTCGGGGTGGGCAACCCCAATGCTCGGCTCGTTTTTCTCGGGGAAGCGCCGGGCGCGGACGAAGACCGGCAGGGGGAGCCGTTTGTCGGGCGAGCCGGCATGTTGCTCACCGACATTATCGAGAAGGGGATGAAGCTCCGGCGGTCCGACGTTTACATCTGCAACATCCTCCGCTGCCGCCCGCCGGAAAATCGCACCCCGCTCCCCGTCGAGGCGGCCAACTGCCGCGAGTACCTCGACGCCCAACTGGCGATCATCCAGCCGGAGTTCATCTGCTGCCTGGGGACGGTGGCCGCTCAGAACCTGCTGGGCGTGAGCACGCCGATCGGCCAGCTTCGCGGCCGTTTTTTGGACTATCAGGGCATCAAGGTCATCTGCACGTACCATCCGGCCTACGTGCTGCGCAACCCGGCGGCCAAGCGGCACGTGTGGGACGACATCCAGATGCTGATGGCGGAAATGGGGCTCGAAGTGCCCAAGAAGTCCAAGTAAGGGGCCGGCGGGGCGTCCTCACCGTGCAGCGCCGTAGGGCGCGCCCGAGTCGGCGGCGGGCGCCTTCCTGGATTGCACAGGCTGGTTCCCGCCGGTTTCCCTTTGTGGAAGAGCCACCTTGAGCGCCTGGAGAAATCGGGCCAGTCCCAACTCGCCCAACTCTTGAAAATCGCCAAGACGAAGGTTCACGGACGTCAGCGCGACCATCAGGGGCATCGCCGTTGCCAGCCCGATGGCGGTGGTCACCAGCGCCAGGCTGATGTCGGCCGCGAGCCGGTCGGGCGAAACCTGTTCGAGGCTGGCGAGCTTGCCAAACGCCCCCATCATGCCGATCACCGTTCCGAACAGGCCAAGCATCGGGGCAACCTTGATGCAATGGCTCACCCAATTCAGCCGGCGGTACAAGTCGCCGAGCACGTCGCGCTGAAAGCGGATCGTCACGAGCCTCCGCACCGGTTCAAAGCCCGCTTGCCGGTTCGCCATCGCCAGGTGAACCAGTTGGGGCAGAGCACGGGCATCGTCGCCACAGGTCTGGCCGGCCTCGTCGAACTCGCGGCGGGCGAGGTGCAACTCGATTTCGTCAAGGAACTCCGCCTGCGACTCCTCGGTGCGGAAACGTTTCTCCGCGATCCGCCGCCAGACCATGATCACGCAATAGATTCCCCACAAGGCAACCAAAGCCTGGCAGGCATAGATCAAATCGCCGAACACCTCGTAAAGCGTCTCTACCCGGAACATTCCTGGCCTCGTCCCGTGTTGTGGATGTCTGCACAAGCAATCCACACCATCCTACGACGAACCGCTCGGAGATGCCAGCGGGGAAGGTCCAGCCCCGAATGCGGCCATTGACCCCCACGCTCCAGATTGGGAACGAAGCGGACCGATCCTGGTTTCCAAGCTCCTGCTTGGAAACGAGGTGGCGTCTGGCGGCACGAAAGACTGAACCCTCTCACCGCCGCTCGGTTCCAGCGGCCAGGGCATGCCAGTTGACCTGGTCGCCGAGTGCCGGTTGCTGCCAGCCCACTTCGGTCAACACCGGCGCGACCGCGCGCGTGGCGATCTCCTCGCGGTTGGTTCTCAGGCTCCCATCGCTGGCCAACCGGTCCGGATGGTTGATCACGATGCCGGCCACTTCGAGGCCTTCGCGGAAGCTGGCGGCGGCAATGAGTGTCTGGAGCGTGTGGTTGATCGCGCCCAGCCGGTTGGCCGTGATGATCAAGAGCGGATAGCCAAAATCGTAAGCCAGATCGGCCACATATTCGTCGCCGATCGGCGACATCAGCCCGCCGGCGCCCTCGATCAGGACGATTTCGGACCGCCCGCGCCAGACATCGATTCCCTGGCGCAGCCGCGCGGCGTCGATTATCTTCCCTTCCGCCCGGGCCGCCAAGTGTGGCGCCAAGGGAGCGAGAAACCGCTGGGGGCAGACGTCGTCGAGCGCGCCGGGCCGGCCAGCCGCTTCCCACAAGGCGACCGCGTCGTCGGAAACGACCGCTCCCCTCTCCTGGCGGCAACCGCTCGCCACAGGCTTGTAGACACCCACGCGGTGCCCCGCCGCGCGGAGCGCTTGGGCAATCAACGAGGCGACGTAGGTCTTGCCGACCCCCGTGTCGGTGCCGGTGATGAACAGGCCGCGGCAGGCGGCAGCGGAGGGTGATCGGGTCACAAGGGGTTCAGGGTTCAGGGTTCAGGGTTCAGGGTTCAGGGTTCAGGGTTCAGGGTTCAGGGTTCAGGGTTCAGGGTTCAGGGTTCAGGGTTTTCACCTCGTTCCCAAGCTCCGGCTTGGGAATGCTGGCTTGTGGCCACCGCCAAGAGCCCGTTGGAATGATGGAAATCATGGTTTGGGGGTAAGGTTCCCAAGCTGGAGCTTGGGAACCAGGGGTGGCTGGAGCTTGGGAACCAGGGGACAGGGATGAAAGGTTCAAGGTTCAAAATCCAATGTTCAAAAACGTTTCGCGAGCTTCTTGATTGGTCATTGAAAATTGGACCTTGGTCATTCCCAAGCTGGAGCTTGGGAACCAGGGAAAGGAGGGTTTGAACCTTGGAGTTTGGAGTTTGAACCTTGAGGATTCGGCCCTTCACAGCGCTCGCCTGATGCGCCGCGTGCGCCGCCCGAAGACCGGTTTCGGCTTGGCCGGCTCGGCCGGTTCGGCCGGTTCGGCCGTGGCGGCTTCAACGGGTTCCGGTCGGGCGATGGCGTCGAATCCGGCAATCTCGTCGCGTTGGAGCAGCCGGTTAATCCGCATTTCGATCCGCGTCAGTTCATTGCCTTCTTCGGGGGAGACGAACGTGTAGGCCACGCCCTCGCGTCCCATGCGTCCGGTGCGGCCGACGCGGTGCACGTAGTCGTCGCAGAACTCGGGGATATCGAAATTGATGATGTGCGAGATGCTTGTGACGTCGATCCCGCGGCCGACGACGTCGGTGGCCACGAGGTAGCGGACCTTGCCGGCGCGGAAGCCGGCCATGACGCGGTCGCGCTGCTGCTGGGGGAGGTCGCCGTGGATCACGGCGGCGCTGTTCAGTCGTCTCGCCAGGCGTGCTCCGACGCGGTCGGTTCCGCGCTTGGTGCGGCAGAAGACGATCGCCTGGCGGGGCTGTTCGCGCTCGATCAGCCGCACCAGCAAGTCGAACTTCCGCTGTGGATCGACGGTGAAGTAGAACTGCTCGATGGTTTCGACGGCCACGTCCTTGGGCGAGAAATCCAGCATTTCCGGATCGTGCATGTAGCGCTCGGCCAAGCGCTTGACCGGCGGTGGGATGGTGGCGCTGAGCAGCAGTGTCTGGCGCGATTGGGGGCAGCGGCGGAGGATCTTCTCGATATCGGGCCGGAACCCGATGTCGAGCATGCGGTCGGCCTCGTCGAGCACGACGTGCTCGATCGCGGCGAGGTTGAGCGCCCGGCGGTCGATCAGATCGAGTACGCGGCCGGGAGTGCCGACGACGACTTCAGCCCCTTGGCGGAGGTGTTCGATCTGGCCGCGGATCGGTTTGCCGCCGTAGACCGCCACGGCGTTGAGTTTCCGCTTCCCGATCAGCTTGGCGAATTCATCGCGGACCTGAACGGCCAACTCGCGCGTTGGCACAAGGATCAGCGCCGAGGGGTCTCGCTGCCGCGGCCTGTCGGCGAGTCTCTCCAGCAGCGGGATCGCGAAGGCAGCGGTCTTGCCCGTCCCGGTCCGCGCCTGCCCCATCAGGTCGCGGCCGTCGAGCGCCTTGGGGATCAGGCCGGCTTGGACCGGGGTGGGCGCCTCGTAGCCGGCCTCGCTGAGAGCGGCCAGCATGGGCTCGGAGAGCACCATGTCGCCGAAACGCTCGAGGATCGGCCTGGCGGGCTGAATTCTGGTCTGCCGCCTTGCCTCCGCCGCAGGGCCTTCGGCGAGCTTCCGCGCGGGCGGCGGCGCGTTCTCCTCGGCTGCCGCCGTCTGGGGTTGTTGCCGTGCGGGCGGCGGTGATTCGGCTGGCCGCTCCGCCTTGGGCTTGCGGCGGCGCTTTTTCCTCGGAGGAATCGCCGCCCCGGCCTCTGCCGTTCTCTCGACGGGCAATGGCTCCGCCTTGGGTGGTTCGTTTGCGCCGGGGATCGCCCCCTTCGCACGATGCCTGCGCCGCCGCGGTTTCTTCTTTGCCGCGGGTTGGTTTTCTTCGGACGGAGTCTGGCTTGGACTGGGACGCTGCGAAGCGCGCTGCTCCGAAGATTCTCCGGGGTCGCGCGAGCTCTTCGTTCTTCGATTAGGCAAGTGTGAATGGTTCCTATGCTGGTTCCATTTCTCATGCCGCCGAGCGGCACGCGAAACGATGAAAACGGTAATACTCCTCAGGCGGCTCCAAGCTGGCGCTTGAGAACCGGAAGACACTCGTGACCTCGTCCCCAGACTGTAGCACTCCACACGACCCGGGGTCAATCGCACCCCTCTTAAGGTCGGTGGGAGGGGATTACGATTCTGGGCCGAAACGGTCACCGGGCTCAAGGCGATAGCCAAGTTGGAACTCGCGAATGTCCATCTCGCGTTTGCCGGCCGGTTGGAGCGAACTCAAGGCAACGCAGCCAGCGCCGGTTGCCACCACGACCCGATTGCCGTCGCCCTCGGCGACGGTTCCCGGCTGAACGCGTGCCGGCGAGTCGCCAGCGATTTCGACCGGGCCGACGATCAACCGCAGCGGCGCAGAGCCAGCCCGGCGCCAGAATGTATAACTCTTGGGCCAGGGAATGACCGCGCGGATGTGGTTTCGGACGGCCTCGGCCGAACAGGTCCAGTCGATCAGCCCGTCGGTCTTTTTCAGCCGCGGGGCACGCGAAGCCAGGGCGGAATCCTGGGGCAGCGACTCCGGTTTGCCCGACCCCAACGTGTCGATCACGCGGTGGATCAGCCAGCTTCCGATTTCGGCGAGCCGGGCTTCCAACTGCTCGGCCGTCTCGCCGTCTTTGATGGGTGTGCGCCCCTGGGCGATGACCGGGCCGGCGTCGACCCTCGGCGTCATGTGGATCACGCTCACGCCGGTCTCTTTCTCGCCATGGTAGATCGCCCAATTGATCGGCGCGGCGCCGCGGTACTTCGGCAAGAGCGACGCGTGCAGGTTGATGCCGCCGAGCCGCGCGGTTGCCAGCGTTGCGGCCGACAGAACCTGCCCGTAGTCGCAGACCACGTGTAAATCGGCCTGGAAACCGGTCAACCGCTGCTGAGCCTCCTCGGTGTTGATGTCCGGGGGATCGTAGATCGTGACACCGTGCTGGTGGGCCACGTCGCGCAGCGGACTGGCGGCAACAGGCTTGTTCCCGCGCCACTTCCGTGGTCCGGTCACGAGGGCGACGACGGCGTGGCGGGCTTCAAACAGCCGTTGAAACGTCGGGACCGCAAACGGTCCGGTGCCCATCATGACCAGTCGCATGGGATTCCTCCCCTGTTCGCCGCTCACGTCCTGACCGACTCCAATCCGGCCAGCCGCGCCGCAATCTCCTCGTCGCCGGCAATCGCGCCCAAACGCCGCGACGACTCGAACTCCCGAACCAGGTCGTCCAGGTCCTCGCGGATCGCCAACTGGTTGGCCGGGCTGAGCCGATCGATGAACAGCACCCCGTCGAGGTGATCCACTTCGTGCTGCACCGCTCGAGCATACAACCCATCCATCGCGTAGCTGAACTCGCGGCCGTCGAGTCCGTAAGCCGAAACCACGATCCGCTCAGGTCTGCGGACCGGGGCGTAGATTTCCGGAAAACTCAGGCAACCCTCGCTCTCCTCAGCCTGGCCCGACTTGCGTGAGATCACCGGATTGATGAACACCCGCTCCTGCCCATCGCCCGACTCGTCTTTCACGTTCATCACGAAGACCCGATACGGCAAATCCACCTGATTGGCGGCAAGACCTAGCCCGTCGTGAGTATACATGAGGTCGAACATCTCGGCGATCATTTCCTTGAGCTCGCGATCCACCCGCTTCAGGGGCTTCGATTTGTATCGCAGCGTTGGGTGGGGATACTTGATGATCTGCACGCAATGACTCTCCTTGGGAGTGCGATGCCGCCAGGTTAGGGCTCCCGTGGATGGCGGAAGAAAGCTGGGACGACAAGATGGGAAACAAATGAATCGTCTCTAAGATACGTTCGCAAAACACATTACATTATAGAGCAGAGACGATTGGTGGCGTAGGGGACCGGTGCGGATGAGCCGGATTGGCCGCTGCCATCGACCGGCGGGACGGATCGCCAGCCGGAGCCGGGCTATGACCGTGCTCATGACGCGATCGAATCCGTGCTCCACTCTGCCTCCGAAAGGGGGACAGGCGCCAGGGGCCTGTCTTCATCCGGCGGGAGCTTGGGCCGAACCAGGAGGAAAATGCCGGCAACAGCGAGCCCGATCGCGGTTCCCAGCACGGTGCCCCATTTCTGGCCGAGTCCAAAACCGATGTCCTCCACGAGGATGTAGGTGGTGGTGACGACGGTCATAAATATGGCGGGGAAAAAGGCGATCCGCCAGCGGCTCGCCCGCCGGGCGAGAAAAACGGCCCCGGCCCACAGGGCCAAGGCGGCCAAGGTCTGGTTGGCCCAGCCGAAGTACCTCCAGATGATCTCGAAATTGACGAAGTTCAACGCCAGCGAGATCGCGAACATGGGAACGACCAGGACGTAGCGGTTGTGGAGCTGTTTTTGTGGGAGGTGGAAGTAATCCGCCAGCATCAGCCGGCCGACGCGGAACGCCGTATCGCCGGAGGTGATCGGCAGGACGACCACGCCCAGCACGGCCAGCACGCCTCCGAAATGTCCCATCGTGGCAAAGCATGTCTCGTGGACCACGCCGCCGGGGCCGCCCTTGGCCAGGGCGTTGGCCAGGCCTTCGCTTCCACCGTAGAAACCCTGGGCCACCGACGCCCAGACGAGGGCGATGATCCCTTCGGAAATCATTGCCCCGTAGAACACAAGCCGCATGTGCTTCTCGTTCTTCAGGCAGCGGGCCATCAGCGGGCTCTGGGTGGCATGAAACCCACTTACCGCTCCGCAGCTTACCGTGATGAAGATCAAGGGCCACGCCGGCAACTGCTTGGGGTGCAGGTTTGCCAACGTGAACTCCGGCATCGCGATCCGGCCGCTGAGCAGGGCCCAGCCCAGCCCGGCGACCATCACCAACAGGGCAGCGGCGAAAAATGGGTAGAGACGCCCGATGAGCACGTCGATCGGCAGCATCGTGGCGAGGAGGTAGTAGACATAGATCACCGCCATGACTACCCACAGCCAATTGGTCAGTCCGAAGGTCGACGACTGGAGCCATGACACGGCCGCCGGCCCGAACCACGAGCCGACCGTCTCGGCCGGCAGGATATCCACAATCAGCAGGGCCGGCCCTTTGACGAACACCGTCCCCACCAGCACCATCAGGAGGAGGATGAAGAACGTGGCGAAATGCTTGATCACGTTGCCGAGGTATTGGCTCACCAGGTCGGGCAGTCCGGCCCCATGGTTGCGGATCGACATCCCGCCGATGAGGAAATCGTGGACGGCGCCGCCGAGGATGCAGCCCAGGACGACCCAAAGAAACACCTGCGGCCCCCACAACGCGCCCATGATCGGCCCAAACACCGGCCCCAGCCCGGCAATGTTCAAGAGCTGGATCAGGTAGACGCGCCATGTAGGCATGGCGACATAATCGACCCCGTCGGCAAGCGCCACCGCAGGCGTGGCCCGGTCGGGATCCACGCGGATCGCCGACTCGATCAGCCTCCCATAGACGACATAACCTCCGACAAGCAGTAACAGACCGGCTACGAAGGCGACCATAAGTGCCCCCTGGTGATGGAACTGATCCCGGGCGATCGTGACATAATATGACTGCCTCGTTCCCAAGCTCCCGCCTGGGAACCAGGCGAACCTGGGAACCAGGCGAACCCGTCAGCTCTTCAACCCGCGGAGATCGGCCTCGAGCTTTTCCGTGCTCTTGACGAGATTCTCCCAATAGACGACCTCGCCTCGGTAGGCGGCCGTGCGGCCGAGGATCGTGACCAGGTTGCTGCGGACGCTGGGGGCGACGGTCGGGTTCGTCGAGTCGCCAGCCTGGATGCTCTTGTGGAAGGTCGCGATGTTGGCCACTGCCCCATCCTTGTAGATTGCCGGGCTGCTGCCGCCGCGGTAGAAGTTCTCGCCGCGGATCAGCACGTCGCCTCCGTAGGCGGTTTCCAGCACCCCCTTGGTGCCGAACATCCGGTTCCTGATGCCCTCGGGCTGGCTCCCGTGGCCGTTGAACTGCCGTGAACTGAAGGCGATGCCGACGTTGTCCGGATACTGGAAGGTGACGCTGAACGTGTCCCAGCAATTGCCGTAGCCGCGGACCTTTCGCCCGCCGGTGCCGAATGCGCAGACCGGCGGCTTGTCCATGATCCAACTGGCCACGTCGAGCGTGTGAATATTCTGTTCGGTGATGATGTCGCCGGAGAGGACCTGGTCGACTCCCCAGGCACGGAGCCGCGCCTCGGAGTTTGTGGCCGCCTCCTTGGCCGCCTCGGCCTGGCCGGCCCAGGGGATTCCGGCATGGTAGGTCGATTCGCCGAAGGCGAAATCGCCCAGGGCGCCCTCGTGGACCCGCCGGATGGCCTCGATGTAGAACTGGTCCGCCCGGGTCTGGAAATCGACGAGGAAGCAGAGCCCCTTTTCAGTCGCCTTGCGGCCACTCTCTTCGATCGACATGCAGCCGGGCACGTCGACGGCGATCGGCTTGGCGACATAGACATGCTTGCCCGCGGCGACGCCGGCGGCGGCCTGCCCGGGATGGAAGTAAGGCGGCGACTCGATCACCAGGGCATCGATACCCGAATCGAGCATCCGCTCGTAACCCTTCAAGCCCGAGAAACGGCGGGAAGGGGCGATGCCGAACTTCTCGCCGCACCTGTCAACCCGGTCCTGGAAGTAGTCGGCCACCGCGGCCACTTCGTATCCGCCATGCTGCTGGAACAACTCGGCGATCCAGGCGCCCCGGCCGCCGCAGCCGGCCAGGCCGATCCGCACCTTGGAATTGGCCTGGTAGCCTCGGGCGGTTTGCGGCGCGATCACCGCCGCCGCGGCCATCGACGCGCCCGCCAGAAAGCCGCGGCGTGAAACGGAACCGGCGCTCGGACGCTCGTCGGTCTTGCCAGTAACGGTCATGGTCTTGTCCCTTCTATTTTTTCACGGGCTTGCCGAATACTTCGACTTCGATGTAGTGATTCAAATCGTTCGCCGTATTGCCATTGCTGTAAACCCGCACGTATCGAGCGGTAACGCCCTTGGCGTCGATCAACCTGCCCAGGAACGTCTCGATGTACGGGCGGCTCTTGCCGATGCCCAGTTTCAGTGAGTTGTCCTGGTCGTTGCTGTAGACGGTTTGGACGCCGGCCTTGAATTCGGCGTCGTCGGACACCTGGACCACGACGTCGTGATAGCCTCGCGCTTCGCGGAAGTAGTGCCAGAGATAAACGGCGTAGATCTCGCACGGCTGCTCGAGGTCGATCTGCACCCACTGGATCATCGGGGCCAGCTCGACGTAGGCGTCTTCGTCGCCCGACTTGCGGCCGTCGGTGATGAATTCGAGCTTGCCGATCAGCGGTCGGGTGTCGCTGGCGGTGACCTTTTTCTTCAGCGCGAGATTCACCGTGCCCTTGGGAACCATGAAATCCGGTTGCTTGCCTTCTGGAAGGGGCTCCAACTCGGGGAACAGCAGGGCGAGCACGTCGGGCGGCGTGCCGGCCAGGACTTCCGCGGGAATCTCCGTCTTGAGGGGTTCCTTGGCTTCCTCGGCGCCGGCCAGCGGCGCCAAGCACATTCCAAGGGCAAGTCCCAGAATCGTGCAACGCATCGAGGCTTCTCCTTCTGAGAATCAGTAAGTCAGCAAGTCTCAAGAAAACCCGGCGTGCCGGTTGGCAGGCCGAATCGCGCGGTCGGCGGCCGAACGCGGCCGGTTTGTTCTGCTGAACCGGAATCCTTCAAGATAGCCGCTTTGCCGCCGATTTTCCAACGGGGACGCCCGCGAGACTCGTCGATTTTTTCGGTCGACCCGGGAGAAACGGCCCCCGGAGGCTCTAGCGCCGCAGCCCCCGCAGCCGGCGAAACGCGCCCCACATGCCCCGCAGCGCGGCGGAAAAGCTCATCCGGCTTCCAGGCTGCTCCGACCATTGGATCGGGGCTTCGGCCACGCGGTAGCCAAGACGCTCGGCCAGGATCAGCAATTCCAGGTCGAAATAGTAGCCGTCTTCCCGGCTCCGAGAAAACAGCTCTTGGGCGACTTCGCGGCGGAACATCTTGAATCCGCACTGCGGATCGCTCACGGAAACCCGCAGGGCCGCTTGGGCGAGCCGGGCGAACGCCGCGCCGACCAGGCGGCGGATGGCGTGCCGCTGGCACACCACGTCGCCGGCGATCCGCCGTGATCCGACTGCCAGATCGGCGCCCGACTCGACCAGGCTTCGCAGCCGGCTTTCTTCCTCGATCGGCGTCGCGCCATCGGCATCGGCAAACAGCACGAAGCGGCCGGTTGCCGCGAGGGCCCCGGTCCGGACCGCCGCCCCCTTGCCACGGTTCTTCGGGTGGCGGATTGTCCGCAGGTTGCCGAACCCTTCCGCGGCAAGGCGGAGCACCTCGTCCAGGCCGTCGGAGCTGCCGTCGTCGACAACGATCACCTCGTAGCGATCGGCGAAGACGCCGTCGCAATACCGGCGGATCGCATCCAGGTACGGCGGTAGCCGCTGCGCTTCGTTATAGGCCGGTATGACAACGGAGAGAAGGATCATAAAGCGGAAAGCGG
>JAMOAF010000090.1 GCA_023621895.1 Planctomycetota bacterium | reverse complement strand
ACTCCGACCATTCGTTCGGACATTGCCAGTTTACCGTCGCCATCCTTGGCTCTCCTATCACGTGTGTCCGGAAAAACACGTTGTGATAGAAGAGCCTTTTTCATTGCAAGATCAATTCTCAGACTGGAACCGGCCTTAGGCCGTCTTTTCAGAAAGTGCAGGCGGGGCGCCCACCGCTTCAATCCGCAGCGCCGTCAAACGTCGAAAAAACGACTCTGAAGACCATAAACCCTGCCCCCCACGGCCATTTGCCCACGCTGAACCAGCCAAAAGGGGGGAGAAGGGGACAGTTTCCTTCAACGCGAGCGGCTGGGACAGCGGCCGTCCCACTCTGGGGTGTGGCTCGAATTGCACCCACCGCAATGAACGTTCGCCGGCCGGCATTGCCGCGGTGTCGCCGTGAGCGTGGGCGACAGAGAATTCCGAGATTTCCGCCCTTTTCCGCGACAACCGGTACGGGGCGGCATGCAGGCAGTGACGCGGGCTACGCGGGCATCGGGCACCGTATCATCTGTAGCATTGGCAGTCGGCTTAGTTGCCGAGCCCCTGCGACGGTGGTAAGCTGGCCACTTGGATTCCTTGCCGCGATAGCCGATTGAGCCGGGATGACTTTCCGCCGCAACCCACCCGCTCCCCCGCCTACGTTCGCCCAACAACAAGCTGCCGTTTACAGTCTGAGTAATAAGAGCCAATTTCACGTACCTCATTCCTAGGAGCACGATCATGAGTCGCCCAACCGGACCGGCCAATCGCACGCTTCCCCAAATCACTCGCCGCGACGTGATCAAACTCGGCGGAGCAATCGCCGCGGGCGCGGTGCTTTCTTCGGGCGTGCCGTGTGTGCACGCCGCGTCGGACAACACGATCCGCCTGGCCCTGATCGGCTGCGGCGGCCGCGGCCGGGGGGCGGTTGCCGACGCGTTCACCGTCGCCACCAGTCCGATCAAGCTCCATGCGATGGCCGACCTGACCGACCAACGTGTCAAGGTCGCTCACGGCGTGCTACAGAAGGAATTCGCCGATCGGGTCGACGTCCCCGACGACCGCCGTTTCGCCGGGTTCGACGCGTATCGCCACGCGATCGACTGCCTGCGGCCGGGCGACGTGGCCATGCTCACGGCCTACTCCTACTGCCGCCCCGTGCAGATCGAGTATGCGGTGAAGAAGGGCGTGAACGTGTTCATGGAGAAGAGCTTCGCGTCCGACCCGGCCGGCTGCCACCGCATCTTGGCGGCGGGCGAGGCGGCGAAGAAGCGGAACATCAAGATCGCGGCCGGACTTCAGTGCCGCCATAGTATCGCCCGGCAGATGCTCATCGAGAAGATCCGCGCGGGCGAGCTGGGCGACATCCCGCTGGTCCGCGCCACGCGCGACTGCGGCCGGAACTTCCTCGGGAAACCGCCGGCCGGCACGGACCTCGTCGCTTGGCAGATCAACAACCGCGTGCACTTCCTCTGGGCCGGCTCCGGCCTCATGCTGGAACTCCTGATCCACCAGATCGACGAATGCTGCTGGATCAAGGACGGCTGGCCGGTCTCGGCCACCGGAAAATGCACGCCGATCAACAAGCCGGGCAATTGCAGCCAGAACGTCGACGACTACGTGATGGAGTACACCTTCGTCGACGGGGGCAAGGCGGTGGTCGAGGGGATCGATCCGTTCGCCACGTTCATCCACGGCAGCAAGCGCGCCGCGCAGTTCTCCGGCAACGTGCACGCCGCCACCGTGCATATCTACAAGGGCAAAGAGATCGACAGAAGCCAGATCGACTGGGCCGCGCCGCGCGAACCCCGCAGCCCCTGGCAGGCCGAGTGGAAGGATTTCCTTGAGGCCATTCACGAGGACCGCCCGTACAACGAAGCCGAACGGGCGGCTTATGCGAACCTTGCCGGGATCATGGGCCGCGCGGCCGCCCACATGGGCCGGACGATCACCTGGAAGGAGATGCTCGCCTCGAACTTCCGATTCTCGCCGATCGTCGACCAGTTGAAATTCGGCGGCCCCGCCCCGGTCGAGCCGGACGCCCAGGGAAATTACCCGGTGCCGATCCCGGGGAAGTGGGTCGAAGTGTGAAGGCTGAGCCTGACCCGTACCGGCCGTTTTCCAGGCAATCGAGCCGCCAGTCAGCCGGGCCTCAACGAACGGTTATCTGTGAGGCCGCTGGCGCGCGCCGTAATCGTTCGATATCTGGGACAACGACGTCGACAGCCGTCGCCAATCGGAGCACCGCGAGACGGAGTCCGATATTGCCATCGCGTACTTCAAGACACTGTATTGTCGTGGGAGCCGGAGTATTTGAGACAAGCTTACCAGCCTGTGACTAACTCGCGACGGGAGTTGTCTGGCGTGCGGCGAATATTGGCCCCGGCAGCCGAAGGCGAAGGAAGAGATCACTCGCGAAAAGCCGGTTTACCCAGTTTGACGCCGAAAGTACGTGTCGTATCGGAGAAGGCTAAGTTGAGTCCCGGGCGGGAACCCGTTCAGGGGGGTCTGGTTCAAGTTTCCAGACCGACGGGAATCCGGGCGAGTCGGCATTTTTTCATCCGACCCTTGGCCGGCGACATCGCTCGCCGAGGTCCGGACGTCCTCCATTCGGTGACCGGCAGTCGCGGAGGTAGCGTCGCCCGCATGATCGGGAGTCACGACAAGCCGATCGGCCGCGTGGTCAACGTCTCCTCGATCGTCGCCGGCGAATACGCGGAGAACGAGTTGCGGAAGGACTTCACGCCGATGGAACGGGTAGCGATCGGCAAGACGCTGGAGAAGGAGATCGGGAAGAGGCAGGGCCAGCGAACAGACCAACTTCAGGACTCAAGT
>JAMOAF010000449.1 GCA_023621895.1 Planctomycetota bacterium | reverse complement strand
AAACGGCCACCGACATCTGAAAGCGGGTCTCTTCTTCGTCGGAAATCTGCGACTGGTGCACGAGATCCACGTCGCAGACGGGGATCGCCCGCAACGTGCTGGAGGAGAGGGCCGCAGCGCTCTGGCCGATGCTCGTCTCCGTAATCGCCTGGCGGTCGATGTTCACCTCGAACAGCGGCATCTCTCCCTGCTCGCCGTCGATGTCGCGATGGAATCGGCGGGCCACGAAGCGGTGGCCGTTGGCGTAGATCAGGTTGCCCGGCACGTATTCCCGCAGCGCGAGGCTCGTGGGGCGAGGCAGGTCGAAGTCCATGCTTCCCAAGTGCCAGTAAGGAACCTCGGCCATTGCCACCACCGAACCGGTGTCGAGCCCGTAGCCGGGCAAGAAGCCTTCGACGGCCAGCACGCCGTAGGTGTTGATGTCGTCGACTCCCTCCGCCTCGCGGCGGCGCCGCGACTGGACGCCCTTGAGCTTCTTGATCAGGCGGTCGCAGCGCCGGAAATGGGCCTCGTCTTCCATGTCCAGCGTGGCGTTCTGCTCGCGGACTCTGTTGAGGCGCTGGATCTCGGTGAAAGCCCAGAGCAGCCGCCGCCGGACCCGCCGCAGCACCGCATCCAGCTCCTTGGCCATTTCATCGACGTGGCGGGCGAGCGATTCCTCCGTGGCCACCTCTTCGTCGGACTTGGGCCAGCCCTGCTGGAAAATCTGCCTGATGTAGGTCACCAGGTCGGCCCGGTGGGCGGCGATCAGGTTGGCCAGCGGCGAGGTGTCGAACGGCGCGGCCTTGAGCTGCCCGGTTGTCTCGAACAAGTAGGCCGAGATCCGCCCGGGAAACATAGTCTTCAGCGTGTCGCGAATCGCCGCCCGCGTCTCGTCCGGCAGCGACTCGCTCCGCGCCAACTGGTTCAGCCGCGTGATCGTCGCGGCGTGGACGTGCTTGGCGACCATCACGTCGTTTCGCAGGTGGAAGGCGGGCGGGTCCACGCGTCCGCCGAGCATCTTCGTCGGCTCGTTGAAGTACGCCCGATCGTGCGAAGTGGGCCGGCAATACGTCAGGTTGACCGCCATCCGGTGGCGGCGGCCGGCCCGGCCGGCGCGCTGCCAGTAGTTGGCCGGCAGCGGAGGCACGTTGCGCAGCAGAACCGAATCGAGCGCTCCGATGTCAACCCCCAGTTCCAGCGTCTGCGTGCAGACCAGGGCGTTGACGGCGTCGCCGCTCCCCTTGAACCAGTTCTCGATCCGCTCGCGGTGCTCCTGCGGGACCATCGCCGTGTGCTCCTCCGGCCGGATCATCTCGTAGCGCTCGTCGAGCAGTTGCAGGTCGTAGTTGTCAATGTCTTCGCGGACGTGCTCCAGCTCGCCGTCGCATTGCCAGGCCATGCACCGGCTGCCGGGCGGCCGCCGCATCATCTTCCTCCGGCAGCGCTTGCAGCGGTAATGACCGTGGTTCTCCCGCAGCAGCAGCTTCGCCGAATCGATCTGGTACACGCCCGAGCAGTTCGGCAGCGGGCGGTCCTTGCTCCCCTTGAGGGTCACGGCAGTCAGCAGGCCCACCGGCGGACTCGTCAGATACCGCCAAAGCTCTTCGAGAAAACCGGGGATGTCGTCGTCCGGCACGCCCCACTTCTTGGCAACCTGCCGGACGAGCGTGCTTCTCTTGCCAAGCCACTGAAACACGCGGCTCTTGTCGTCGCTGTCGGCGGCCGTGAGCTTCATCCCCTGCGGGCCGGGCAGGACCGGCATGTAGCCGCGCTGGATCTCGGGGTCGCCCTCGTTCCAGTAACGGGTGAAGATCGCCCGGCGCGAATCGTAAAGCAACCGCCGCCGCCTCAGATGGTCGAGCAACGCCTCGATGCCGGCCAGCAGGTCCTCGGGCGGGATGCCCAGCCGGTTCGACCACGATTGAATGAACCGCGCCGAGGCGTCGAGCCCCCGATAGGTCACCTTGAGCCGGCCCCAGGGCTCCAGGCCGATCTGCTGGTTGGCGGCCATCGTCACCTCGCGGAGGACCTGGATTCGCAGGAAGTGCAGGCGCGCGTCTTCGTGCATGCCGCCGGTGCCCTCTTTAGAGACGAACCGCCAGACCTCGGGAATCAGCGCCCGCGACAGCGCGTCGTTCTCCTCCAGCTCCTGGCTGATCTTCGTCGTCATGTCGCCGATCGTCACCGGCCGCTGCTGCATCGCGTCGGCCATCAGGCTGCGGAGGCGGAACCGCCGCGCGTGGTCCTTCATCCAGCCGGCCTGAAACGCGGCGTCCTGCCGGTTGTCGGCGAAGACCAACAGCCGCTTCCGCTCGGCGTGGTGAACCATGTCTTGCGCAAGCACGTGCACGTCGGACACGTTGATCGCGCGGACCTCGCGGATCGGCTCGCGGAACCGCCGGCCCATCCTCCTGCCCCGGGCGCCGCAGGAGAGGCAACTGCTCAACTGCCCGGGCTGCTTCGAAGTCTCGCGGACAACGAACAGCTTGACCGGCGCGCTGGTCGCGCCGCAGCCGAAACAGCGTCCGAATCCCTCGGGCGCGGCCGACCCGCAATACCGGCAGAAGTAGATCGGGGCGAGCCGCTCGGCCCCCTCCAGCTCGTCGTCTTCCTCCTGGCTGATGATCTGGTCGACGAGCACGACGCGGTTGCCGCCATGCGTCTTGTCGAGGGCCTCCCAATACGCGCCGCCGCCGTCGGCAAGCTGCCCGCCCTCCGGCTTGGCCTTGGTGAATTGAAAATCCTTGAGGAAGCTGGTGTAGTAGTGCTGCCCGCAGGTCGTGCAGGTAAAGACGCGCGGCCGCCAGATTCGCTCCGCGTCGCGGCCTCGCGTGAGCTCA
>JAMOAF010000133.1 GCA_023621895.1 Planctomycetota bacterium | reverse complement strand
GTAAGCATTGTAGTCCGCGAAGTTGCGGTCCAAGGTTTCGCAGCCGATCATCCATTGCTGGCTACGAACCTCGCCGACCTTGCGAGGCACAAGTGTCCCAAGGTATGTCATATCCTGGTTGACCGAGAGGGTCGTCTGGACCCGATTTCTGGTCCCGTCGATCATTTGCGCCCCGGCATTTCCAACGCCGGATGCAAGCAGTACCGCCGCCGGCAAGATGCTCCGCCAAAGAACGCAGCGGAAGGTAACGGGCGCGCCTGATCGGAAAGGGAACATCAGACTGGTCTCTTGCTGACTAGGGACGATGACGGGAAGAGAGAGATGTCGGGCCGGGCAAACTCTGATCGGATCATCGCGCATTGTAGTAATTGCGGCAAGGCAAAGCGATTACCCAAGAGCGGAGCGAGGCGACGTCCCACAAACCCACCACGGCTGGACCAGGAACCAGGCCACCGGCGAGCGGAGGGGACAGAAGGGCGATCACCGGCGACCCGACCCGGCAACGCAGGCCGCAGGGCGGTCTTTTTCGGCGGGCGATGTGCCGCCCCGGGGATCCGAGGCCGGGGCCACGGGTCCCATTCCGGGCTCGCCAGTCAATGACCGGACTCTCGTTCTCCGGTTCCGTGCGACACGGGCAGCCCCCCCGGACGCAGCGGCAATCAGGGTCGCGGGTCGCGGGGCCGGTTCTTGTCGCCCGGTAGCACTAGCGTTGCATCGAGCCAGTCTTTCCCCACGTCCAAAAAAAGAGCCTTGCGTAACTCATTGCTACGCAAGGCTTTCTGAAGTGCCCCCTGTTGGACTCGAACCAACAACCCTCTGATTAAGAGTCAGATGCTCTGCCGGTTGAGCTAAAGGGGCATAATAGACGTAAAGTGCTTATCTGCAAGTCGTTATCGTTACGATTCCGGCGAATCGGACGAATTCTTGCCAACTGCCGCCCGGCCGGCATGGGCTTCCCAGTATGGCAGCTTGCCCATCGGCGTAGACCATGATTTTACCAGTTCCAGCCGCTCTGCCAAGGCCTGCCGAGTCTTGCCCGGCAAGTTTGCAGGCCCGTGCGAGCTCTGCTCCAACTGGGGGCATCTGGCGGCCCGCCGTTGTTGATTTTGCCTACCGATTTGGCCGAAATGGACCGGCACCAGGCAGGTGACTGGACTAGGCCGCGCCTCAGGAGACTCCTTGCAGCATGCGGGACTGAGCTTTTGCGCCTTCGCGCCTTTGCGTGAGGCTTCCGGAGACTCCTTACAGCGCGCGGGGCTAGCAAGGTGGCCGTCCATCCCTGGACGACCTTCGCCCCGGTGTGGTACGGTGGCTGGTTTGTCAACCGCCGCGTCCGTTACGATCTCGGGAACACACCTGCCTTGGCCCAGCGCATCATCGATTTCCTGATCGCCCGGCGTTTGCCGCTGTTGGCGGTGGCCGTCGCGATTGCAGTGCTCGCATTTCTACCGGCCAGACGTCTCCAGTTCGAGCGTTCGATCGAGAGCATGTTTGCGCCGGGCGATCCGCTCTTGGAGACCTATCAGCAGCTCAAGCGGACCTTCGGCGGCAACGAGGTGGTGCTGGCGGTCTACACCGACCCGGAGCTGTTCCATGCCGACGGGCGGGGAATCCGCCGCGTGGCCGAGGTGAGCCGGCGGCTGAGCGCGGTCGAGGGCGTCGCCGCGACACTGAGCATCGACCAGCCGCTCGGCGAAAGGGTCGCCGTCGCAGACGATGGTCCGGCGCGCAGGGCGCGGGACCTGTTCGAGGGATACACGCACAGCGCCGACGGCCAGGTTGCGGCGGTCGTCTGCCTGCTGCGGCCCGAGCAGGAGGCGCGCGTCTCGCGGCAGGAGACAATCGATCGCATGCGCCAGGTCATGCAGGCCTTGCCCGAGCCGCTTGCGCCGGGAATGCTCGCCGGGGAACCGGTGATGGTGACCGACGGCTTCCGCTACGTGGAAGAGGATGGCGTGCGGCTGGCGGTGGCCTCGACGCTGCTGCTGGGGGCTGTCATCATTCTATCGTTTCGCAGCCTCCGCTGGGTGATCGTGCCGCTGGCGGTCGTGCAACTGGCCGTACTGATCACCCGAGCGGTCCTCACCTGGTCGGGGCTGGAAATGAGCATGGTCAGCTCGATGCTGACCGCCGTGGTGACCGTCGTCGGCGTGGCCACGATGATCCACGTGATCGTGCGGTTCCGCGAAGCGCGGGCCGGCGGGACGGCGCCTCGCGAAGCCCTTTCCCAGGCGGGCGGGATTCTCGCCGCGCCGGTTTTCTGGTCCTGCACGACGACCGTGGCGGGATTCTCCTCGCTGATGGTCAGCAACGTCGGCGCGGTGCAGGATTTCGGCCTGATGATGGCCATCGGCACCCTGTCGGTCCTGGCGAGCGTGATGCTGATCGTGCCGGGCCTGGCGCTCTGGGGCCGATTCGACGCCGACCCTCATCGGGCATGGGGAGAGGGGCTGCTGGAACGCCAGCTCGCTAACCTTGCCAGCCTTGTCCAGCGGCGTCCCAAGACGCTGGGACTGGCGATCCTCGTTGTCACCGCCGCGGCCGCCGCGGGCAACGCGCGGATGGAGATCGAGAGCGATTTCACCAAGAACTTCCGCGCCAACAGCCCGATCGTCCGCTCTTACGAGTTCGTGGAGACGCGGTTGGGCGGGGCCGGCGTCTGGGACGTGATGGCGCCAGGTCCCGACGAGCCCGACTGGGAATATCTGAGCCGGATTCGCCGCCTCGAAGACCGGCTTCGCGAGGAAGTCGTGGTGCAAGGCGTTGACGGTTCACCGACCGCGGGACTGACGAAGGTGCTGAGCATGGTCGATGGCGTGCTGGCCGCCGCGCCTTCCGACCCCGATGGGGCCCGGACAGCGCTCCGCCGCAACCTGATGGCAAGCACCGCCTGGCGACATTTCAGCGAGAAAATGCCGGCCTTGAAAACGACGCTCCGCGGTGAGGATCCGGATCATCCCGGGCGGCATCTGATGCGAATCATGCTGCGATCCAAAGAGCGCCAGCCCTCGGCGACGAAGCGGGCGATCATCGAACAGGTCGAACGCATCTGCCGCGAGGAATTCCCGCCGGCGCCGGGAGAGCCTGGCGCGGTGGTCAGCGGCTTCTTCGTGCTCCTGGCCCACCTGATCGAGAGCATCATCCGCGACCAGTGGCTGGCGTTTCTGATCGCGACCGGGGCGATCTGGCTCATGATGCTGGCGGCTCTGCGCCAGTGGCTGCTGGCCGTGATCGCGCTGGTTCCGAACATCCTGCCGATCTTCGTCGTGCTTGGAATGATGGCCTGGCTGGGGCTGAAGCTGAACATGGGCGCCGCGATGATCGCGGCCGTCTCGGTGGGCCTGTCGATCGACTCTTCCGTCCACTATCTGACCAGCTTCCGCCGCGCGCGGGATCAGGGCATGTCGCTCGCCGAGGCCCTCGGGGCCGTCCAGCAGACGGTCGGCCGGGCCGTGGTCTTCTCCACGATCGCCCTGGTGGCGGGGTTTGCCGTGCTCTCGACGAGCCAGTTCGTGCCGACGATCTACTTCGGGGCGCTGGTGGGCCTTTCGATGCTCGGCGGCCTGGCCGGCAACCTCGTTGTGCTGCCGCTGCTGCTGGTGCTGTTAAATCGACCTGCGTGATTCGTGGAAAAAGCGGCTGCTGTTCAGATAGCCGCGTGGGATTGCCCCGCGGCGCGCCTGCGCTGCGGCACAACCCGTATGTAACGAAGCGCGGGGCAAGCCCACGCGGCTATCACGCTCTCATGAATTCCTCCCGGAATCACGCAAGCTCATTTCGTTTGCGAAAATGGTCCGTAGCCCGCGGGGTTGGCTCTGGGCCAACGTACAGGCCGTAATGCGGGGAAAGCGGCGATGAATCAGCCGCACTCCAAAGCGCGTGGGGAAAGCGGCGATGAATCGCCGCACTCTAAATCGCGTTAGACGTCGAGCGCCGGCGCTACACGCCGAAGGCTTTTTGCATCTGCTTGCGGACGATTGTCAAGCGTTCCACGCCGCCGCCGCCGACTTCGGCCGTGGCCCAGCCGGCAAAGCCGATATCGTCGAGCGCTTTGCGGACCTGGTCCCAGGGCAGATCGCCGGCGTCGATCTCAGTGAACTTGTTGTCCGCGCGGCTGAAGCCCTTGACGTCGAGCTTGACGCAGCGGCGGCCGAAGGCGCGAATCCAGTCGCCCGGCTGGCCGTACTTCCAATGGTTGCCGATGTCGTAGTACATTCCCACCCAGGGGCTATTGAAGCTATCGACAAACGCGACGAACTTCTCGGCGGTCTGTTCGGGCGGGGCGTCGTGATCGTAGAACATCTGGTTCCAAACGTTCTCGACGAGGATCATCTGCCCCAGCGAGGCGGCCAGAGGGAGTAGCTTCTTGATTTCCGCGCGGCAGCGCTCTTCGATCACCTCCGCCGGGCCGTCGCCGCCGCGGCCGACGACGATCAGCACGCCGGAACCGCCGGCGGCGTGCGAAAGCCGGATGCAGTGCTCGATGTTGGCCCGGCCCTGCGCCCGCTCCGCCTCGTTGGCGCTGGTGAGCCGCTGCTGCCAGTGGGCATGGTTGATGGCGTTGTGGACGAAGACGCCGGACTCCGCGACGGCCTGGCGTGCCTGCTGAAGCGTATACTCGCCGGCCTGGTCAAGATCGACGCCGTCGAAGCCCGCCTGGGCGGCCATTTTGAGGCGCTCGGCCAGCGAGAGCGGCTTGCCTCCGGCCTCCTTGGCGATCATCCCCAGCTTGCAGGAGAGCAGAATCCGCTTGCCTTGCGGCGGGGAGACGACGGCCGGCTCGTCAGCCGGTTCGGCGGCCGGAGCAAGGGCCCCGCTAGCGGCCGCGCCGACCATCGAAGCCGCGCCGGCTGCAAGAAACCCGCGGCGGCTGAGGGAAGGTCGTCCGTCGGTCATGGGATGGGCTGATTTCATGGCTGGAATCTCCTCGAATCTGGACCTTTGGGCATCTCAATGACTCAGCGGCGGCGTCACCGCCCGCCTGAAGCGCTTGCCGGCTATGGCAACCTGGGCGCCGGCCCATTATCGCAGCGGCCGACGGCACTTGCCAAGCCGGGGGTGTTAATCTGAGCAGGCTGGCGAAACTTCACGGCTGGCGAAAAAGTCACTTGCGAACGTCGGGGCTGATGGGCATACTGGAAGCTCGGTTCCGGGATGGAAGGTCTTTTTGGGGGGCAGGCCCGGGGATGGGGGCTTTTCGGGCTTCTCCGGGCGGGGATTGAGTGCGGGAGTCACGACCGATCGCAACCTCTTTTCGACAGCCCAAGACTGATGAGCAACATCACGATCGAAGTCTGGGACGCCACCGGCAATAAGAAGCAGCTGGTGGAACTGCCGTCCGACGCGATGATCGACCGGGTCATCGCCGTGCTGGTTGAAAGGCTCAACATGCCGCAGCACAGCCCGGACGGCCAGTTGATGAGTTACAAGTTCCAGCACCGCGCAAGCGGCCGTCAACTACTGGACGAGGAGACGCTCGCGTCCGCCGGAGTCCGCGACGGCGACATTGTCCGCCTGCTTCCCGAGATCACCGCCGGGCGGGCGTTCGGCAAGTCGCGCTGAGCAAGGAGGCCGCTTTGGACGAGGTTCTCAAACTTGGCGACGTGCTCGCCTCCGACCGCTTCGCCCGCTTCAGCCTGATCGGCTGGTGGGATCAGCAGCGGCTGGCCAACGCTCGGGTCCTGCTGGTCGGCGCGGGAGCGATCGGCAACGAGGTGCTCAAGAACCTGGCTCTGCTGGGGATCGGCAGCGTCGTGGTTGTGGACATGGACCTGGTCGAGAACTCGAATCTCTCGCGATCGGTCCTTTTCCGATCGGAAGACTGCGGGCAGCCCAAGGCTGAAGTCGCCGCGCGGCGAGCGCGGGAGATTTACCCCGGCATCCGCGTCCGCCCGATCGTGGCCAACGCGGTCTACGACCTGGGCCTGGGCCTCTACCGCTGGGCCGACCTGGTGCTCGGCGGGCTCGACAACCGGGAGGCTCGGGTGGCGATCAACCGCGCGGCCGCCCGGGCGGAGAAGGTCTGGATCGACGGGGCGATCGAGCGACTCGACGGCGTGGCGCGGCTTTTCGACCCGGCCTGCGGCCCCTGCTACGAATGCACGATGAGCCAGTCCGATTGGAGGATGCTCGAGTCGCGCCGGAGCTGCGCACTGCTTTCGCGCTCGGAGATGGAGCAGGGAAAAGTGCCCACGACGCCGACCACGGCCGCGGTGATCGCGGGCATCCAGTGCCAAGAAGCGGTCAAGTATCTGCATGGGCTGGAGGTCCTCGACGGCAGCGGGTTCATTTTCGAGGGAATCGCCCACCAGAGCCACGTCGTCCGCTACACGCGGCGTCCGGACTGCCCCGCCCACGAGGCCGACAGCCCCATCGAGTCGCTTCCGTGGCGGGCGGCGGAAACGCGCGCCGGCGACCTGCTCGACCGCGTCCGCAAAGATCTCGGTGCGGAGGCCGTGATCGAGACCAGCAACGATCTGCTCGCCGGCCTTCATTGCCCGCACTGCCAGGAGGACAAACCGCTCTGGACCTCGCTCGGCAAGGTGACCGAGGAAGAGGGCCGCTGCCCGCATTGCCGCGAGCACCGCGCGGCGAAGATCATCCACACGATCGATGGCCAGGCCGGCTGCCTCGATCGCACCCTGGCCGAGATCGGCGTCCCGGCGTGGGACGTGCTCGCCGGTCGTACCGGATCGGAGCAGCGGTTCTACGAATTCAGCGGCGACCGGGAATCGGTTCTCGGGGAAGAACTTTACCAAGGCTGATCGCGTCTCGTTACCTGGTGGCCGAAGATGAGCGACAAATACCGCAGCCCAGACACGCGAGAGCTTTCCGACCGCGGGCTGCCGGAGGCGGATTTTCCGGCGGCAAGCGGCGAATTCCGGGTGTATTTTGAGCCCGACGCGCACGAAAAAATCCTCGCGCACGCCGAGAAAGACAAGTCGGTGGAACTTGGCGGCGTGCTTGCCGGGACCTGGCAGCGCGACAAGGACGGGCCCTTCGTGGCGGTCCGCCACGTGATCTGTAGCCAGTTGGCGGCCAGCGGCACCGGCGAGGTGACCTTCACCCACGACGCCTGGGCCGAGATCCACCGCGAGATGGATGGAAAATACCCCGACCTGGCCATCGTCGGCTGGTATCATACGCACCCGGATTTCGGCGTTTTCCTGTCGGAGCGGGACCGCTTCATCCACGAGCATTTTTTCGGCCAGCCGGGCCAGATCGCCCTGGTGGTGGATCCCGTCCGAAACCTGGAAGGCGTGTTCGTGTGGCGGAACGGGAAGACGGCCAGATGCCCGCACTACTGGATCGGAAAGCGCGTCTTTTCCCCGCCCCGTGAAACGGAGGAGGTCCGGTTTGAATCGCCGACGTCGGGCACGCGGCCGGCGGACTCGCCGCCGAGCGACGCCGGTCCGGCGCGGACCGACTGGCTGCTCTGGGTCCTGGCGACCGTGCTTTTCTTCATGCTCGGTTTTATGCTGGCCGACTTGCGGAATTCCTGGAATCGAGCGCGGCTCGTCGATGGCGTGATTGCCCATTTCGGAACGATGAAGGTCCTGCGGCCCGGCCTCCGAGAGAACCTCGCCTTGGTGGAGTCGGAGATCGGCAGGATCGAAAAGGAGCTTGCGGCCATCCGCTCGAAGGACGCGGGCGAGGAGTCCGATGCCCGGGCCCCGCGGGACCGATTGCCGGAACGTCTCCAGGCGGTCAAAGCCGCCCTCGGCGAGATTCGGGAGATGTACGGCTTTGACGACTTGGAGTCCGAAATCCTCGCGCGGCGTCTGGCGGAGAGTTTTGCAGGCGCCCAAGGCGGCGTTTCTCTTGAACCCGCGGAGAGAAAGCCTCGCGATGATTTGCCGGAAGCGGGGAAGGGCGGCGCTGCGACTTCGCCGCCCAAGCCGGCCGCCTCGCGCGCCTCGCCCACCGAGCCCGCCCCGCCGGTTGGCCAAACCAGACAAGAATCGCCCGGAGCGCCGGAATCTCAGAAAAGTCCATAGACCGCTGACCCGTACTGGAGTCAATCAGCCATGTCCGAGTCGAATCAGCCAATCCGCCTCGACTACGGAGATCTTCACTCGCCGTCGGTGGAGTCCTACCTGGAGGTTCGCCGGGCGATGCGCAGGGGCCTCGAAGTCGAGGCTCCCCAGCCGCTGGTGATCCGGGTGATCTATTCGAGTTGGTTCTACCTGGCGGTCGCCAGCGGACTGGGGGCATTTGTGGCCTGGATCTGCTTCGAGCCGTTCTTCGACGACAACGTCGCGAACACGGGAATCACCGGGATCTTGATGTTTCCGACCGTGGCTGCTTGCGTGGGGCTTTTCCTGGGCGCGGCGGAAGGTCTGATGTGCCGGAATCTCACGCGGACGATGATCTCGGGGGTGGTCGGACTGGGGATCGGCTTCGCCGGCGGGCTGGTGCTCTTGATTCCGGCCGGACTGATCTTCGGCGTGATGGGGCAGATTTCCTTCAGCATGATGGAAGACGCGCCCGCTCCGGGTCAAATGGTGATGCCGACCGGTTTCGCGTTTCTGGTGCTGATGATGGGCCGCGCCGCGGCCTGGTCGGTGATCTCCGTCTCCGCCGGGCTGGGACAGGGCATCGCGCTGCGTGAAAAGAAGGTCATGCTCAACGGGGCGGTCGGGGGACTCCTGGGCGGCCTTCTCGGAGGACTACTCTTCGACCCGATCAGCCTCGTCTTCGTCACCGAAGACGGCCAGGCGGCGGCCAGCCGCGCCGTGGGCTTTGTGATGATCGGTCTGCTGGTCGGCCTGTTTGTCGGCCTGGTCGAAAGTTGGACGAAGACGGCGTGGCTGCTGATGCGCGCCGGACCGCTGGCCGGAAAACAGTTCGTGCTTTTCCGCGACACGACCGTTCTGGGCAGTTCGCCCAAGGCCGAGGTCTACCTTTTCAAGGATGAGGCGATTGAACCGCGCCACGCCTTGATCCACAACCGCGGAGGCCGCTTCGAGATCGAGGACTGCAACACTCGCGACGGCACCTACGTCAACCAGATGCCCGTCAATCGCCAGTTGCTGCAAAACGGAGACCGGATCATCCTCGGAAAAACCGTCCTGGAGTTCGCCATCAAGGAATCGTCCTGACTCTGCAATCAACTGGAGGGAGAAGTGCCGATTACCGTTGCCTGTCCGTCGTGTGGGAAAAGACTCACAGCTCCCGACACTGCCGCGGGAAAGAAGGCCAAGTGTCCGAGTTGCGGCTCGCTGATGATATTGCCCCAACCGGTTCGCGACGCGGAGGTCCTGCCAGAGGACCCGTTCGCAGGGCCGCCGCCGGTGGGGGGCGCAGCGGGCATGCCGCCGGTGGGCGGCTTTGCCGCGCCCCCGGCCGCTGGAGGCATCAGCGAGCTGCTCGACGAGGCCGACCAGACGTATTCGCTCCACGGCGGCCCTGCCGCCGCTCGGCCTTCGGCCGCGGGGGGCTTTCCCGGCGGGCCGGCGGCGGAGGCCGAGGTCGCGCGGCGCCCGTGCCCAGCCTGCGGCGAGATGATCGTCCTGTCGGCGCTCAAATGCCGGTATTGCGGTGAAGTGTTCGATCCGGCCTTGAAGAAAAAACGAGGCGGCGGCTATTCCTCCGACGATCAGGACCTGACGACCGGCGACTGGCTGGTTGCGATCCTCTGCTCGGGAATTGGCTGCATCGCCGGCATCATCTGGATGATCCAGGGCAAGCCCAAAGGCGGGAAAATGCTTGGAGTCTCGCTGGCGATGAACGTTGTCTGGTTCATGGTCCGCGTGGTTATCGAGATGGCTACGCAAAACGTTGGAAATCCATAAGTTGGAACACAAGCCGGATTCCCCTGCGAGGTGCTGATGTCGACGATTGTCAGTTGCCGGTGCGGCGCGAATCTTCGTGTGCCCGCGCCGGTCTCCGGACGGGCGTTTCGCTGCCCGGAGTGCAAGGAGCCGATTGCCCTGACGGCCGAGGGGCAGGCGCTCGCCGCGCGCGTGCTGGATCCCGGGGAGCGGGGCGCGACGTGCCCGATCTGCCAGACGCAGATCGCCGCGGACGAACTCTTGATCATCTGCCCGGCCTGCGGCCAGTTCCACCATCGCGAGTGCTGGATCGAAGTCGGCGGCTGTGGAACCTACGGGTGCCGCGAGGCCTTGTCGCCGGAGAAGGCAGCGCCGGAGGGGCCGCCCCTGTCGGCCTGGGGCGACACGAAGCGCTGTCCCGTCTGCGGCGAAGAGATCAAGGCCATCGCCCTGAAGTGCCGCTACTGCGGAACGCAGTTCGACACGGTCAACCCGCTCGACGCCAACGACGTCCGCCGCCGGATGCAGGAAGCGGAGGCCAGTCGCGGGTTGCGGATCACCGTGATCGCCCTGTTTGCGGTCAGCCTGATCGGATGCCTCGCGCCGCTGGTGATGATTGTTGGCCTGGCGGTTTTTCTGCCCAAGCACCGGAAGCTTGTCAAGCTTGGGCCGACCTACCTCGTGCTCGCCTATTCCGCGCTGGGACTCTCGGTGCTATACTCGCTCTTGATGGCGCTGTTTGCGGTGTTTCAGTGACCTGATCCTGCACGGGGACGATCCCGATTCTGGCGGCGGGCTTCGCTGTTCGACGATCGCCGGGGCTTGCCGCGAAAACCGGAGCGCCCCCTTGGGCCCGCGCGGCAAGCCGCCTTGCCGGCCGCGCCGAAATGAGATCGCCGATGCCGTTTGAGCCCCCGCACGCATTGTCGCACGACGCCCAGCCGCGCGAAATCGGCGCCGCCTGCCCGCATTGCCAGCGGCATGTCGAAGCCGGCGACCGTGTCACGGCCTGCACCGCCTGTGGCGCGGTGCACCATGCGGGTTGCTGGCAGACCCAAGGGGGGTGCGGCGCTTACGAGTGCGCTCCCCCGCGGCGGGTTCTCCAAACGGGCGGCCGGGCGGACATTTACATCACTGCCGGCCAGCTCGACGCTGCTCGCCCGCTGCCCAAACCGCCCCGGCCCGGCTCCGCAAGTCTGCCTCCTCCGCCGCTCCCGGCCCGCTCGGGCGCCCTGCCGCTGGCCGTGGTCTCCTTCGCCGTGGCGGCGGCGGGCATCCTCCTCTTGGGGATCGTGACGGGCATCGTCGCAGTCGCCCTGGGCGCGCTGGCCTTGGGGCGAATTCAGCAGACCCGCCAACCGGGAACCGCTTGGGCCGTGAGCGGCATCCTTCTCGGCCTGGCCGACGTCGTCGGCTGGATCGTGCTGCTGGCATTCATGCTTCCCGTGGTCCGGCCGGGCATCGAAATGGACGAGTTCGAATTGGACCCGGCGGTGCTCCAGAATGTCGCCCCGGCCATCGGCCGCGCCCTGCGAGCCAACGTCTGGCTGGAAACACGCGCATCGATGCTGCCCCTCGGCTCCCGCGCAATTGGCTCGGGTGTGATCGTCGCCCTCGCCGGAGGCCAGGCCCTGATCGTCACCAATCGCCACGTCGTCGATCCGGACTTTGCTGACGGCGACCCCTCGAGCAAGACCAGCGGCGCGGAGGTCTCCGTCCGCGCGCTCGGGCAGCTTCCCGTCGCCGGACGATTGGCGTGGGTCGCGCCGGCGGGCATCGACCTGGCCGTGCTCGCCGCGCCGATCCATTCGTCCGACGCCCGTGCGGTCGCCTGGCTCGAGGACGCCCTGCCCGCCATGGGCGAGGAGGTCTTTTCCATCGGCAACCCGCAGGGGCTGGGTTGGACCCACACGCGGGGGACCGTTTCGCAGGTCCGCGCTCGCTCCTACGGCGACCGCCGGATCACCATGATCCAGACGGACACGGCGGTCAATCCGGGCAACAGCGGCGGAGGGCTTTACAATCAGCAGGGCATGCTCGTCGGCATCAATACCTGGACGAACGACAAGCGCGTCAGCGAGGGGCTGAGTTTCGCGATCTCCCTGAAGTCGCTGCTGGGGCTCGATCCGCCGTTCGTGCCGGAGAAGAGCCCACCGGAGGAGGCCCCGCGCTAAGCTATTTCATTCCAGAATCGATCGAGTGAGCCAATCGCGATGAGTTCGGTCCGACTTCGAAGACTACAGGCGGATTTCGAGAAGCTTTCGGCCTATGCCAGCCGCCATCCCCGGGTGCGGCTCGTGCACGCGGAGGGCACGCCGCCGGAACGCTACCAGGTCGAGTTCCAGTTGCGGAGCCTTCGCCAGGACGGCGAGCGGCTGGTTGTGGTGGATCGGCATCTGGCCGAGATCGCGCTGCCGAGGAATTATCCCCGCATGCCGCCCCAGTGCCGGATGTTGACGCCGATCTTCCACCCGAACATCGCTCCCCACGCGATCTGTATCGGCGACCATTGGAACGCCGGCGAGCCGCTCTGGTCGATGGTCATGAGGATCGGCGAGATGATCGCCTACCAGAGCTACAACACGAAGAGCCCTCTGAACGGCGAGGCCGCCCGCTGGGTCGCGGAGAACGAAGGCCGCCTGCCGCTGGATCCCGTGCCGCTTTACGTGGACCAGCCGGCCGTGCCGCAGCCCGCCGCAAGGCCGGCCCCGGCGCAGCCGCATGCCGCCGCAGCACCGAGCGCGTCCCCGCCGGCCGCCGCAAAAAAACCGGCCGCGGAACGGCCCTTCGCCGCTCCGCCCGGTCCGCCCAAGACAACCATCGCGCTGGTCTGCCCGGGCTGCTCGACGAGGTACGACGTTCCGTTGGAGTTGGCCGGGAAGAAAGCGCGCTGCAAGAATTGCCGCTCCGTGATCGTCGTCCCCGAGAAGTAGGCGCGGATGAGCCAGAAGTCGTTCGCATCGCCGGCTCGAGCGAAACGGCACCGATCCATGCTCTGGGTCGCCGCGCTCGTGGTCGCCGCGGCCCTCGTGCTCAAGGTTCCCTCGCCCGATCGCGTCGAAGTCGCCGGGTTTCCCGGGATTCCCGTGCCAGGGCTGTGCCTGTCGAAGAGCGTGTTCGGCGTCGATTGCCCCGGCTGCGGCCTGACTCGCAGCCTGGTCTGTTTCTTTCACGGCCGTTTCGCGGCTTCCTGGAGGGCCCACCGCGTCGGCTGGATCATGGCGATCGCCGTGCTCCTCCAGTTTCCCTACCGCATCGCAGCGCTTGTTCGCCGGGAAGACGACCCCTTGGGAAAATGGACCCCCAGCGCGTTCGGCTATGCCCTGATTCTCCTGCTGATCGGCAACTGGCTTGTTGGATTCTTCCTCTAATCCCATGCACTGGCAGCCGGATCGCTGGTTTCCCCACAGCCGTTGCTCCTTCGCCGTACGTCTCGATCAGGTGGAACGCTTGGTTTGGCGGCTCTTCGAAGGTGCGGCCTTCTTTTCTTGGGATCGTTTCCGCACCGCCGCCCAGAACGCCTTCTCCGGCAAGCCCTTCCCCTCCCGGATGCTTTGCCTGGACCGGTTGAGGAGCGCCTGGAACCGCGGCGAACGGCCGAGCAAGAGTCGCTCCAAGTCATCGTCATCGTACGGAGCCAGGAGCACAGCGACGGGTCTACCGTTGCGAGTGATGACCACGGGCCCCTCGGTTTCGCATTCGTCCAGATAGGCGCTCAAGCGCGCCTTCACGTCCGCCAGTGGAGCAATCCTCATCATCGGTACTCCTCCCCTCCAATCAAGAGCCGGTTTCGATCCTTCACGCCGACAGCCAGGACCTGCACTTCCCGCAGCTCTGAATCGACATCATAAAAAACACGGAAGCGATTATCCGGACCGC
The DNA here is from genome assembly GCA_023621895.1 of Planctomycetota bacterium. GTDB lineage: Bacteria > Planctomycetota > Planctomycetia > Pirellulales > Thermoguttaceae > JAAYCB01. Next base: position 31 of record JAMOAF010000133.1, on the reverse strand, counting down.
AACGAAGCTCCCAGGATACCGCAAACGGGGC
>JAMOAF010001062.1 GCA_023621895.1 Planctomycetota bacterium | reverse complement strand
GGATCGGCACGGGACCGTCGGCCGGGTCGTAGACCACGTCGTCATCCGGCGTGGCCGTATCGTTGGTGACGATCAACTGGTAGAACTTCGGATTCACGGCCGAGATTCTGTTCAGATCGTCGTCGTTGAAATAGACGTCGATCGTGTCGGTGAGCTGCTCGCGCGTCTGGTTGAAGGAGAGCGGGGCGCCGTCGCCGAAAAGGACAAGCCGATCGCCGTCGAGTCTGACGACCTGCGTGTTCAACGCATAGTTGACGACCAGGTCGAGCGCGCCGCCCTGGCTGGCCGTGACGCCGTGAATCGCCGTGGCGATCTTGTGGGCCACGCCGGCCGCCGAGTCGCTGCCGAGGATGGGGATCGCCACGTTGCTGCTGGCCCGCTTGCCGGGCACGTAGTTGGCGGCGCCGGAGTTGTCGATTTCGAACACCACGCGATCTTTGCCGTCGCCGACCGTGAAGCGGTAACCATCGGGGATGTTCGCGCCCGAGGTGGTGGTGATCGAGGCCTGGGTGACGACGATCGGCTGGGGAACCACCGCGGTCACCTGGGCGCCGAGATCGAGCTCGAATGCGAAGTGCTCGTCGACGACCTCCTGCCCATAACGGAACGTCAGAAATGACGTATTGGTCAGCGGGGCCACCGGCTGGCCGTCCGGGCCGACGTAGTTGTTGCTGCCGATAATCGAGATCCGGTAGAGATCGTCGGGCAAGGATTCGGCGAACCGCAGCACAACGTCGTTCGGTCGGTCGCCGATCCCGATCCAACCGATTGGGACGATCTGGTCATCCCCGTCGCCCCAGACGCCGTTGACAGATCGGGTCACCTGGATGCCGTCGCGGCCGCCGGAGAGCCAGCCATTCGGGTCGCGCGGCGGACTGGTCGCGGTGTCGATGAACTGCTGACCTTCGTTGAATCGCAGGATCAATTCCCGCGGCGCGATGCTCAGCGTTTCGCCGCGGTCGATGAATCCGCCTTCCTGCGGAATCACGAGCACGAGTTCCGGAGGCACGGCTTCGCCGTAGTTGGAAATCAGCAGCGAGTAAGCCTGGCTGGCGACCACGCCCGTCGCTCCGACGTGGATCGTGTACAGTCCGGGGGCGGGCAGGGCGATCTCGACTTGTTCGACGTTGTCGATATGGTTCGCCCGGGTTTGCACGGCCGCACGGCCCGGGTTGGCCGGATTGAGCGTCCAGGGGTAATAGATCGTTCCCGATTGATCCTCCAGCCAGAGATCGAGGTCGTTGACCAGTCTCCTGGTCGTGTCGTCGACCGCTCCGCTGCTGGCCGTGCCGGCCGGGTCGGTCCACGCCAGGGTCACGGTCAGGGGATTCAAGCCGGCCGAATAGACATCCATGGAAACGCCGGCGCCAAGATACGTCCCCTCGATGATTTGCGCGGTCTGCTTGCCCTTGGCGGCTTCGGTCACGAATTCGGCCGCTGCCTTGGTGTCCATCAACCCCCAGCCGTAGGCATAGTCGGGCCCGATGGTTCCGGCGTCGGCCGCGGTGTGGATGATCAGCCCCTTGGTCGTCGCGCTGCGGGGCGTATAGCCCAGCGCATTCTCGAAGTGCTCGATGAGCAGCACGCTGCTGCCGGCCACGTTGGGCGACGCCATCGACGTTCCGCTCATCGAGCCGTAGGCGTTGTTGGCGGAAGCAAGGCTGGAGTAAAGATCGATCCCATTGCCGACCACGTCGGGCTTGATGCGGCCGTCGTCCGTCGGGCCCCAGCCGGAGAAGCTCGACATCGTGATGTTCGTCGAGACGTAAGGATCCGCGGTGACATCGTCGACGGCCCCGACCGTCAGGCAGTTCTTGGCCGTTTGGTCGGCGCTGACGGAGTCGTAGCCGGTGCCGGCGTTGCCGTCGCCGGGCGGCGGCGCGAAGGCCGTGTCGCTGACGATGTACATTCCGGGGCCGGCCCATCCTTGGATGCCGCCCGGATCGGCGGAGAAGAACGTCATGAACACGTCGCTGCCGCTGATGTCCCAGTACTGATCCCCGCGGTCGTTGCCCGCGGACCAGACGCTGAGCAAGTTCGGATTGTCGTAAAGCACCTGGTCGAGTTGGGCCGCCCCGGCGGAATACTGGCCGAACTTGGCGTCCTCGACGGCGCTGACGGAATAGTCGCCGAACCAGACGTCGATCAAGCCGGTGGTCGTCGAGGGTTCCGCAAAAATTGTCCAGCCGGAAATCAAGCCGTAGGAGTGATTCGAGACGTCGATCAGCCCGGCGTCGGTCGCCATTTCCGCGTAGTCGGCCGTCCAGTCGTAACTGCGGATGGTAACGCCGGTGGCCATGCCCTCGGCGCTCGCGGTCACGCCGGCTGCGCCGATCGTCCCCGCCACGTGCGTGGCGTGGTTGGCGGGCGCTGCCCCGTCGATGACCGTCACGCGATTTCCGAACTCCTGATGGGTGGCGAGCACCGCGCCGCCGTCCCAGACGCCGACGGTGTAGCCGGCGCCAGTCAAGTTCAGCCCAAGGGAACCACCCGGCTGCAAGTCCTCGGCGTTGGTCGTGTCCGCGGCGTCGACGTTGTGCTCCACTTTGAAGCGGAGATCGTCGACGTTGTTGGCGGCGACCACAAGCTGCATCGCGCTCGGTCCGGGCAGCGTGATCGGCTGGTCGCCAAAACTCGGCCATCCCGCCGTTTGAAGATCGCCCGTCGTGATGCTCAGCAGCACGCGAGCCTCAAACTGTTCGAGTCGAAGGCCGCGCTCCTTGAGCCGCTTTCTGCCCCGGCTTCGTCGTCGGTTCGTCGAGTCTCCCTGACTTGTGGCTCCACGGCTGGAGAAACGGCGAAATGTGTCCCAGATCCCCATCGATTGATCTCC
>JAMOAF010000230.1 GCA_023621895.1 Planctomycetota bacterium | reverse complement strand
CAGGCGTTTCTGGGCACGGGGCTGATCATGGGCCTGTTCGTGGTCACGCTGGCGCTCAACCGCTACCGGCCGCGGTTCTGGTGCCGCTATCTCTGCCCGTTGGGCGCGCTTCTGGGCGTTTTCTCCTGGCGGCCGCTGCTCCGCCGCAGGGCGCGCAAGGAAGCCTGCAACGAGTGCGGTCTCTGCGCCGCGCCGTGCCACGGGGCCGCGGCGGAGACGTTCGGCGGCCAGTGGAAGCCGGCCGAGTGCCTCGGGTGCCTGAATTGCACGCCGGCCTGCCCCAAGGAGAGCCTGGGGTGGACGCTGCAATTGCCGTGGCGCCGAGAGCCGGCCCTGTCGCGCGTGGGCATTTCGCGCCGGGGGGCGATCGCCGCGGCGGCGGGCGGCCTGGCGGCGCTGGCCTTTTTCCGCGCCACGCCGCAGGCCCGCGGCAAGAAGTACAACCCCGCCCTGATCCGGCCGCCCGGCGCACGGCCCGAGCGCGAGTTCCTCCAGCGGTGCACCGGTTGCGGGCTGTGCATGAAGGTCTGCCGCACCGGCGGCTTGCAGCCGACGCTCATCGAGGCCGGCCTGGAGGGGATTTGGACGCCGCGGCTGGTGCCGCTCATCGGCCCCTGCGATCACACCTGCAACCTCTGCGGCCAGGTCTGCCCGACCGAGGCCATCCGGCCGCTCTCCATCGAAGAGAAGCAGCAGACGAAGCTCGGCCTGGCGGCGTTCGACACCACCCGCTGCATCCCCTACGCCTACGGGCGGCCCTGCATCATCTGCGAAGAGCAGTGCCCGATCCCCGACAAGGCGATCTACGCGATCGACACGGAGGTCAAGGGCCGCGACGGCCAGGTGACCACGATCGCGCTGCCGCACGTCGATCCCGACAAGTGCATCGGCTGCGGCGTCTGTGAAAACGTCTGCCCGCTGAACGACCGGCCGGGCGTCCGCGTGATGAGCGCCAACGAGAGCCGCAACCCGGACAACCAGCCGATTCTGCCCGGCGGCGGCGATTACGCGTGGTGACGGCGGCGGGCGGCGGTCAGCGATCAGCGGTCAGCTTTCAGCGGTCAGCTTTCAGCTTTCAGGCTACAGCTCCCAGGTGCGCGCGGCTGCGGCGCCGAACGCCGCGATCATGCCACCGCGGACATGGAACTGCCTGGTGGGGCGGCGCTTGCGGATTGACGTGTGGAACCGTTCGACTCCGCTCCCATCAATCGGCCGTTGAACCGGTTTGGGTTGGTTCGCTCTGCACCACCCTACGGGCGTATGTACATGCGTCCGGGTTGGACATGATCTGACCCTTTGCGCTGGTATTCTCGGATTTGTCAGGCGGCACGATTGGCGGACCTTCGTCGCGATCGGCCGCCGCCAAGGACCAGACCGGGGAGAATGCCAGTGAAAATCGAGTGCCCGAGGTGCGGGGAGCAAGTCGAGTACAGTCCGGGCGCGGTACGGGCTTGCGCATACTGCAAAGTCAACCTGCAACTGCCGCAAATCGGCCAATTGCCGGAGACTCTCCGCCAAGAGTGGCAGCGGGAGCAGGCCGCGGCACAAGCCAGGGAGGAGAAGCGGCGGAAGAAGCTGGAGCTGGCGGAGAGGCGGAACAGGGAAAAGCTGCGGCAAGCTGCCGCCGCCAGCCCGCCGGCCGCCCGGCGCGAGGAACCTGGGGATCAAGAGCTGGCACGCCCGCCGCGCCCGGCCAGCCGCGCCGCTGGACCGCCCGGCGGCAAGGGGTTCCGTGCGAGAATCGCCTACGCGCTCGATCTGAAATTCGAGCGGTACATCACGCCGCAGATCATCCGGGTGGTTTGGGCCCTGAGCCTCGTTCTCGCGCTATTGGGGGTCTCGATTTACGCCCTCGGCGGGCTTCAGGCCGCGCTGCCGCGGCGTGTTTCGGTGCACAATCCCCGCCCGGACGAGGTTCTTCGCCGCGAGGCGGTGATTGCCGCCCTGATCGCGGAAAAAGAGTTCGCGCGGCAGATGGCCGAATCCCGGGCGGATGAGCGGCCAAGACCGCAGCAGCCGCCGCCAGTCGCGGCCGACGAGGAGCCACGGTCCGAGCGGGAGCGGATTCGCAACGAGTACGGGAAGCTGAGCGTCGAAGAGCTTCGCGCCCGGCTGGTCAAGCTGGAGGAGGAATACCCATCGTATCGGTTGGAATGGGTATTTCAGCAGACGCTTCTGTACCCGCTCCTGGTCGCCGCGGCGGTCGTGTCGGCGGTGCTCGCGCTCTTGGCCGTTCGGATCGTCTGCGAGTTCCTCTGCGTCGTCTTCAATATCGCGGCACACCTGGGTGAAATCAGGCAATCGCTGCCGGTCGCAGGTGGTGAGTCAGCGCGCTAACGGTGCGGCGGTTCGGTTCATCTCTGGGCACGCTACTACGTCACGAATAGTGAAAAGAGGGGGTGCGGGCCCCCTGTCTTCGTGGGAGCGGGGGGCGACTGTGGATCACCGTCTCTATGCGCAAATCCAAATAAAGTACAAACAATTAAATAACATTACTGCACTTTTTACGATAGAATGATTAAGGGCTGGGCATCAGGGCGGTTGCAACATCGTGCCATGGAAAGGGCCGGAACTCCATGCCTAGGCGGACAAGCAAGGCCGGCAGCGAACTGTTCATCGTCGACAACAGCGACGATGACTGGAAGGTGCAGCGTTACCTGCACGACTGGTGCGGACTTTCGAAGGCGATCGACGTTGCGACGGGCTTCTTCGAGATCGGCGGGCTGTTGGGCCTGGGCGACGAGTGGCAAAAGGTCGATGCGATCCGCATTCTGATGGGCGACGAAGTCTCGCGCCGGACGAGGCAGGCCCTTGCTGAGGGAATCCAGCGAGT
>JAMOAF010000451.1 GCA_023621895.1 Planctomycetota bacterium | reverse complement strand
CCGTCAGGGCGGAAGCAAGCGGCAGGAGGAGAAAACCGGGCAAGCCCGCACCGCGGCGCGGGCTAAATGAGCTTGCGTGATTCCGGGAGGAATTCATGAGAGCGCGATAGCCGCTTTCGGCTTGCCCCGCGGCGCGCCTGCGATGCGGCACAGCCCCGTACGTAACGAAACGCGGGGCAAGCCCACGCGGCTATCGGTCTGGGGCGGCACCAAGCGCGGGGCAAGCCCACGCGGCTATCTGAATAACGGCCGCCTTTTCCACGAATCACGCAGGCCGATTTAGCCCGGCGCACCGAGAAGCAGCCCGTGTGGCCGGTTCCCGCTTACCCGAGCGGGCGCTCGACGATGAGGAATTCCCGCACGATTTCGCCGCCGAGCAGGTGCTGCTGGATGATCCGTTCGAGAACGGGCGGATCGCAAAGCGCGTACCAGGCGCCCTCGGGATAGACGACCGCCACCGGGCCGCTCTGGCAGATTCGCAGGCAGTTTGCCTTCGTGCGGTAAACGCCGCCGGCGCCGGTCAGGCCGAGCTCATCCAACCTTTTCTTCAGGTAGTTCCATGCCACGAGCGACCGTTCCCTGCTGCAACAATTCGGCTTCGCCTGATCGCAGCAGAGGAAAATGTGCCGGCGGGTCCGGCCGACCTGCAACTGCTCGGCCACAAGCCTCTGCGCCGCAAGCACCTCGCTGAGAGGCCGTTCTGCTTCCATCGTTGACTCCTGGTTTCCGTGCAATTTATCACAATCGCCGCCCTGCCGTGAAGACTCCGGCGCGGAAGCCGCCCGCGCGGGCTTGCGCCGCGCTTTTTTCCTGGTTCCCTATTTCCCGCTCCTGGTTCCCAAGCTCCCGCTCCGCTCCTGGTTCCCAAGCCCCCGCTCCGCTCCTGGTTCCCAAGCTCCTGCTTGGGAACCTCTGCCCCCGCCCCGCCAGCAGTTCGCCGCGCGGGCTCGGCGCCCCATCTGCCCCACCGCTTATCTGGCCTTTGCCCCGTCTTCCAAAGCGGCCCTCACGGTGTAGAATCAGACGGTTGCCCCGCCGTGTCTGCCACGATCGGGATAAACTCAGAACTCAGGGGTCTCTCATGCACAACAGTTCACGCTCCTTGATCGGAACGGCACTCGCCGTATTGGCAATCGCGCTGGCCTCCGGCTGCGGAGGCAGCGGCAGCCCGCAAACGCGGCCGCCGGCCGAGGCCGTCCCTCAGCCTACGCTGCTCGGCGCCTCGCATATCCTGATCATGCACCGGGACAGCGATCGCGCGCCGGCGAGCATCATCCGCACGCGCGAGGAAGCGTTGGCGCGGGTGCAGGAAGTGGCCGCGAAAGTGAAGGCGGAGGGCGCTGACTTCGCGGCCCTCGCCGGAGAGTATTCGGACTGCCCCAGCAGTGCAAAGGGCGGCGACCTGGGCACGTTTGCACCAGATCAGATGGTGGCCGCTTTCAGCGAGGCGACGATGAAGCTGGCCGTCGGAGAAATCAGCGAGCCGGTGGAAACGCAGTTCGGATTCCACATCATTCGCCGGAACCAGTAATCTAGCGAATCGGCGGTTTCCCCAGAAGGCGCCGCAGGAGCCCGATCTGCCCGGCGTGAAGCATCTCGTGGTGGGCGCAGAAGACAATCGCCCCGAGCTTTGTCGGGTAGACCGCATACGGTTCATCGAGCGGCTCGGCGAGGTGGGCCTCGGTAAACCCCTCCATCTCGCCAATCGTCTGGGCGCTGACCCTCGCGAGAACCTCCCGGATCTGGCTTGGGGCGAGGTTGTTCTCCGGCGAGGGGTCCGGCCTGGACCCCTTGCCGTACATTTTCACGAAACCGCGCGGCAGCAAGCCCCGATCGGCGTCGCTGCGCCCACGCTGGCGAAACAGGCACAGCCCGTACTGAGCCATCGCCAGGTGAGCCGCCTGCCAGGCCGCGTGGGTGGTACAGCCCGGCGGCATGGTCAGCCACTGGGCATCGTCGATGTCTTGCAGCAGCGCCAAGGTGTACGATCGGGCGAAAGCGAGCTGCTTCTTGGCAAGTTCAAAAGCGCAGTCCATGGTTCGACATTTCAGGGGTTGGGCTGGAATGTACGGCCGGTGCATCTCGACCGGCCTATCGATCCCTCAAAACCTCGCCTTCAGCGTCCGGCTCGGTGAGCTGCTGGTAGCCGTACTCGACCAGCTCCTTGAGGTCGTAAGGGAACTTCGCCCGGAGTGCGATGGCGCCCGCCCTCTCCGCGACCCACTCCTTTCCGGCAATCTTCTCGCGCGGAACGGCGATGACGATCTTGTTGCCGACCCCGCGGACATCGACAACCGCGACGTGCTCGAACGTGTCCTGATAGGTTCGGATCATCGAATGGTAGAGAGCGTTGGAGTAGGAGCTCCAGACATTGCCCAAGACCACGCCGCCGGGCTTGAGCGCTTTTCGCGCGGCCTGGAGAAACTCGCGCGTCGATAGCGAGTAAGGCACGCTGTCGGCACTGAAGGCGTCGAGATAGATCACGTCGTAGACCGGGTCCGACTTCTCGATGAATCGCCGCCCGTCGGCCACGAAGGCGTGCATCTTCTCGTCTTCGCGGAAACCGAAGTACTTCTTGGCCACCCTGACGACCACCGGATCGATGTCCACCACGTCGATTGTCATCTCCGGAAAATGGCGGCGGAGAAACTGGGGGAGCGTCCCGCCGCCGAGGCCCACCACCAGCACGCGCTCGGGCTTTTCGCAAAAGGCCAGCCCGGCGTGCACCGCCTTGGCATATGGCAATTCTATGTAATCCGGATCGCCAAGCTTGACCACGCTCTGCCGCGCGCCGCCCCGCTCGAACCAGAGCGTTCGGATTCCCTTTCCATCTT
>JAMOAF010000445.1 GCA_023621895.1 Planctomycetota bacterium | reverse complement strand
AGCTCGCATCCATGACTTGGGCACGCTTCTGGCTCGAGGCCGTCGCCCATGGTGGCGAGCGCGCTGTCGAGCCCGAGCCGAGGACTGGTCGTCTACCGGCGACACGAGCCGGAGAAGCTCGTGCTCTATCAGACGGTCGAGCGACACCTGCACAGCTTCCTCACGGCTGCCGAGGAGGCCGAGCGGCCCGTGCCGGCGTTCGTGCAGCGCGAGCGTGTAGGAACCTCCATCCACGAAACAGGCGGACAGCCGGGATAGAGAAGGCGGGCGGAGAGGCCGTGCCGATGGATTGCGTCGGTTGGGCAAGGTGAAACGGAGCACTTGGCGGCTGGACTGCCTGGGAGTCCGGCCGCGAATGCCGCCGGAGCACGCACTGAAGCCTTGACCGCGTGTCCCCGGAGCACGAGTCGGCTGCCGATTTCCGAGTGCCGTACCCGACCCGCCGGCGGCGAGGCGGCGTCGTGACGGCCTGTTTCGAAATGGTGGATGCCGCCCGGGTTCAGGGCGGCCCTCGGGCAGGGGCGTGACTGCCGATGTCAGCGCCCGCACCGTTGGTCCCCCAGTCGGCGTCGCATCCGCCCGATCCAGCAGACGGCTCGCCGGTGTTGAATTCGGACTCCCAGTCGATCCAACGCTCGGGAGCGAGGGGCAGCGGGCTGGCGGGCAGTTCCAGGTGTTCCAGGATCCGCTTCACGACCACGGGGTCGGTCAGGAAGGCAAGGACGACCAGGGGCCGGTGGGACGAACAGCGGGGACATTGCAGGGCATCGATGTCCAGGACCCTGCGCAACAGTTGGGCCCAGCCCAGGTGAACGCGCCGGGGGCGGTCGGTTGGCGGGGCCGCGGACGCAGCATCGGACGCGGGGGGTGCGGGATCCGGCCCGTTGGAGGCCTTCGCGGCAGGAACCAGGGCCGTGGCCGTCGCGGTCGCAGGAGCCGGAGCGGTCGCAGGATCCGCTGCGGGCTCGCCGGACCTGGCTGGCGGCGCTGGCAGGCGGTTTCGGAAGCGGGATCGGTTGGCGAAGACGCCGTGGTAGCGGACCAGATTCTGGTACGGCGCCGGTAGCAGGGCGGCCAGGCGCCGCAGGAAGGCGACAGGCTCCAGGACGATCTCGGTCCGGCCCTCAGGCGTGGGCCAGGGGCGGTGCAGTCGGTAACGGACACGGCCGTCCGGGTCCAGGGACAGGCGGTCCAGGGAAAACGGGGCGCGCAGCCCGTAGCGACAAAGGCGCTCCAGGCCCAGCCGGTCGTCGGCGGCGACGGTGCGAGCGGCGTGCAGCGAGAAGCCCTGGACCCGGGTGCACAACGCCTTGGCGGGGGTCTTCCCGGCCCCCTGGTCGTCGGGCGGTGGGGCGGCGTCCCAGGGGAGCGCTCGGGGCGGTCTGGGACCCGGGGGCCGAACCGCCTCGGCGACGGTGATGCGCAGCGGCAGCTCGTCGGGGTCCTGCCAGGGCAGGTCGTCCTGCGTCTGACGGAACCGCTGCCGGGCCAGGTCGCCGATCCGCGTGGCCAGCCGCAGGCCCAGGGCGGCGATCTCGGCATCCGTGGGCAGTGGCAGCGTCACGAAGGCCAGCGGTCCGCCCGGGGCGTCGGCGTCCTCCAGGAACACCCCGTCGGGGATCAGGGTGTGGAAGTGGGGATTCAGATTCAGGATGCCCCCGAAGCGTTGCACGAAGGTCACGGCACCGACCTGGCCGCCCCGCAGCCCCAGGCGCCGGGCGCGCAGCCGCATCCAGGCGCCCACCGTCCGCAGGAAGGTCCGCAGCACCAGGCCCTGGAAGGCCCGGTCGGTCGCCAGCAGGTAGCGCATCTGCCAGGGAAAGGTCAGTACCCACTGCCGGTAGCGAGCCTCGGGCAGCACCCGGTCCACCAGGTCCGCGGCCGTGTCCGCCGCCCGCCGCGCCCAGCACGAAGGGCACAGCCTCCCCTTGCACGAGAACGCCACCAGACGCTCGAACCCGCAGTCCGGGCATCGCAGGCGCGCGAACCCGTGGGCCAGAACCCCGCAATCCAGGTAGCGGCGGAACTCGTGTCCCACGAACGCCGGGTAGCCGGTGCCCGAATCGCTGCGCCTGCGAGCGTCGTCCAGCAGGTCCGCCAGATGGCCGCGCACCACCGCGTGCAGGGCGGTCCGCTCGGGCTCGCGCCGCCGCCAGCGCGAAGGCAGCGGCCGTGACGCCTCGCCCGGGGTCCGCTCGAACACCAGCGGCGGCAATGGGCGGGCCGATGCACGGGCGTCCTGGCCGACGCGGATGGATTCGGCAGCAACCGTGGCACCACATGCTTCCACATCCACGCATATCGAAGCCGGCGCACGGATGTTTCAAATCGCGAAAGTGCTTCCTGAAGCAGGTGGAGGCGTCTTGGTTGATACCCTCTTTAGAAATGGTCGCGACGATGAAGCCCGGCGCGGTCATCGTCGATGTCTCGATCGACCAGGGCGGCAACTGCGCGGCGACCGAGCCCGGCCAGGACGTCGTCATCCACGACGTCACCGTCAGCGGCATCCAGAACATCCCCGGGCGCCTGCCGGTCCACTCGACGTGGCTGTACGCGAACAACATGGCCCAGTTCATCGAGAACCTGTTCAAGAAGGGGCCGACACCGGACTTCGAGGACCCCATCGTCCAGGAATCGCTGGTCACGATGGACCGCAAGATCCACTTCAAGCACGCCCTGGAGGCGATGGGAGAAGCCTGATGCTGGACCTGGCCATCATGCTGGGGGTGTTCGCGGCGTCCTTCGGGATCGGCTTCCTGCTGATCTCCCGGGTGCCGCCGCTGCTGCACACACCGCTGATGTCGATGACGAACGCCATCTCGGCGGTCACGATCCTGGGCGCGCTGC